>DATKKO010000247.1:0-5335 GCA_035542955.1 Terriglobales bacterium | reverse complement strand
GAGCGCGGTGCGCGAGGAGCGCACGGGTGCCGGGCAGCCGCGCGCAGGCGCGGAGCCCGCCTCGCGCGCGAAGGGAACAGGCGCCGGGCCGATCTCCCGCGGCTGGGCCTCGCGCGCCGGAGCCGGAGGCGGCAACACGATCCGTTCGCACGACACGGGCTCGCGGGGCTCGGTCGCCCGCGGCTCGGCCTCACGCGTCCGATCGGGCGTGATGGGCCCGGGCCGCGCGGTCTCCTCCGCCTCGATCGGCTCCACGTCTCCACGGCTCAGCAAGCGCAATCCTGAGAACGGCTGCGTGGGAGCGGGCGGGGTGCCAGGCGGCGGCTCGATCTGCGCCGAGATCGGCGCGGGGCCGCCCGCGTCGCGGCTCGCGCCGGCGCGCAGCGCGTGAGGCAACGGCGGGGCCTCGACGGTCTGCAGCAGCCACGCGGGCTCCGCGAGCCAGAAGCGCTCGCCTTCCTCGGTCCGCACCATCACGCGCAGACCCTCGGCCGGCGCGCGCTCGTGCGTCTCCATGCGCTCGGCGGGAAGACGCCAGACCAGCCGGTCCGCGACGAGCCAGGCGCGCTTGCGACCATGCGCGACGAGCGCCAGCGGCAGCTCGCCGCCCGGCTCGGCCGGCGCGGCGGGCAGGGGACTCTCCAGAATGGGCCAATCGCCGAGCAGGTGACGCCCGGCCACTTCAGCCGATCCGGCCATGCGCAACCTCAGCACGGCATGCCAGGGGATCGCGATCGGGATCCCGCCCTGCACGAGCATCAGGCAGACCTCGCGCCCGACGTGCAACGGGACGCGCACGATCCACGAGCCCGCGGGCCCTCCGGGCGCCGGCCCCAGATTCCCGTCGACGGCCGCCAGCACCTCGCCCGCGGGGGCGACTCCATCGGGCTCGACACGGTCGATCTGCACCTCGAGCACCGAATCCTCTTCGCGCAGCGTGAGCGGGCGCCGCGTCTCGCCGGCCATCCAGTCGAGCGCGGCCCGCAGCGCGGCCGCCACCTGCGGCAGGAGTCGCGCGCGATCCGCCACCTCGCGCGACGCCTGGTCGGTCAACGTCATCTCCTCGAGCGTGTCGGCGAGGGCGAGGGTCGCGATCGTCCGCGGCTCCTCCGCCCGCGTCTCCGCCTCCGGGCGGACACCGCCGCGCGGAGCGCGGTCGTCGCGCAACGCGGACACTTCGCCCGCGATCACGGCCAGCTCGAGATCCGCCTCGACGAACGGGGCGGTGCTGCCCGATTCCAGCGCGCGCGCGACCAGGTTCCGCACCCGCAGGAGCGCGGGCAGCAGCTCCGGCGGCCACGGCACGCCCGCCCGCGGGGCGCAGGCCTCGAGCAGATGATCGAGTCCCGGGAGCGCCACGATCTGCGCGGCTTCGCGCGCCATCTGCACCGCGCCCGGCTCGGCCACCTCCGCGAGAACCGGCGCCAGAGCGTCGACCAGCCTCTGCGCGATCTCCCGCCGCTCGCTCCGGTCGTCCGCCGAGATCATCGCCGGTCCTCCGTGCGATCGCCCTGGTCCGGCGCGGGTCGCACGTCTTCGGGGCCGAGCATGCGCACGTCGCCCACGGGAGGCTCCGGCGCGGCGCCACCGGCGCCCTCCGCGAGATCCTCGTGGCTCGCGCCCAGCCGGCGCGCAAGATCCTCGAGCACGTTCGCTTCCTCTTCCAGACGATGCACGAGCCGATCGGCCCCGCGCGAGGCCCGCTCGCCCGCCGCGGAGAGCCGCTCGCCCTGTGCCGCCGCATCCTGCACCAGCTGGTTCACGCGCTCCAGCGATCGCAGCGTCGCCTCGGTCGGATGCGCGGGCGGCGGTTCGGTCGCGCCGGCCTCGACCACGGGAGGCGCCTCGTCCAGCTTCGCGGCCGTGCGCTCGCGCAGCCCCTGCATCCGCTGCGCGGCGGCCGCGACGTCGTGGCCGATGTCGATGGAGAGACCAGCCGTGCGCTCGGTCACGCTGCGGACCTCGGCCGCGAGATTGCGGAGATCCCGCGCCAGACCCTCGGCGTCGGGCGGCTGCCCGCTGCGCGACAGGGCCACGTTGAGCGCGATCAGGGTCGCGCGATTGGCGAGGACCTGCACGTTCTGGTTGATCTCGTCCACGCGCGCGAGGCCCGCGGCCAGATGTCCGACGCTGTCGCGCGAGGCCTCGATCAGCTCCTCAATCGCGGCGGCTGCCGCCTCGCGATAGCGCCGATGCGCTTCCGCCACGCTCGAGGCTCGCGATTCCGCGGCCGCGGAGGACGACGCTTCCGTCGAGAGATCCTGCTGGAGATCGCCGGCCAGTCGCTGCAGCTCGCGCATCGTGGCGAGGAGCGCCGTCGTCTCGACGAATCCGCGCTCGGCCTGGCCGGCCGAGTCCCGCGCGTCCGCGAGCGCGAGCCGCAGCTCGCGATGCAGACGCAAGGCCCGCTCGCGGCCGCCCGCATCCACCTCCTCGTCCGCGGCGCGATGCCGGTTCAGCGCTTCGACGAGCGGACCGATCGGACCCCCGAGGGGACGCAGCGGCTCGCTCGACTGTCCGCGGGACCACAGCTCGACGGCCAGCCGCAGACCCTGGATCCGGCTGCGGAGCTCCTCGAGCTCGAAGTACGCGAGCCCCATGTCGCGCTGGCGCGCGAGCAGGCTCTGGACCTGCTCGGTGATCATCGACAGCTCGCCCCACCGCCTCGCGGCCGGCAGCGCGGGGAGCCCCGTCGGGTCGCCGCTCGCGATCGCGCGGCCCACGCCCCGCAGATGGACCACGATGCCGTGATCGAGCCAGAAGCCGAGGATCACGGCGAGCGCGAGGCAGCCCGTGGCGGAGCTCCACGGCCAGATCCCGAACGCCATCGGGTTGAAGAGAAGGTTGGACGGCGAGAGCGCGGCGAACAGACCGACGATCCCGCCCGCGCCCGCCAGCCCGCCCAGCAGACAGGCGATCCAGATCCGCGTGCGGAGCCCCGCTCCCGCGCGCACGACGCTCCTCTCCGCGCTGCGTTCCGCGGAGGCGCGGACGGTCGTGGCTCGCGAAGAGCTGGATGCGGCTCGTTGGCTCACGCCCACGTGACACGCAAGTGATATGCCCCCCGGCGGCACCGTGCCTGGGTCTTCGGCCCCGGAGCGCGGGGGCTTTCACCAAGGGACGGCCCCGTCCCCGAGGCGCGAGCCCGGGGAGCGCGTCTCCGCCTCATCTCGATGCCGTGACGAGTGCTGGCCCGCGCGAGCTTGGCAGGAGTCGACGGTTCCTGTCACGCGCCCTGCGGTCGGCAGGAACCACTGTCGCGCACGCGCACCCCTTGCCCCGGACCGACGGAGCGCAGCGGACGCAGCGAGCCGAGCGATCGCACCCAGCCTCGCGTGTCTCTTGCGCCAAACCGCGCTGCGCTCAGCCGAGTTGCGCAGGCCGCGGCCGAGCCCGGCGGAGCCGATCGAGTGAGCGCTCATCCGTCTGCGCCGAACACGCGTCCATGGCACGCCGGATGCTCGACAGCATGGGTGGAGCCCGCGCCGGGACACGGGCCCGCTCCTCGGAGCGAGCGCCCCCGCGCGGGTGGCGAAGCGGCATCGGGGAGGGGCCTGCGATGAACCCGCGCGAACCCATGGAGCTCGAGGAGACGCGCCGCCATCTCCTGCCGACGTACCACTTCGCCATTCACTGCCTGCTCTACAGTCGCGTGGAATCCGGCCTCGTCTCGAGCCCCGGCGGACAGGACGAGGACGTGAACGCCTATCTCGCGCACCTGCTCCACGCGTTCATCAACCCGGAGTTCGTCGAGCAGTCGAAGAAGTTCCTGACGCGCTACGACGTGGACGCGTTCCGGCGCCTGATCGGCTCGTCCGACGCCCATCTGAAATACACGATCTTCAAGAGCAGCTCCGACTTCCTCCTGCTCTCGGTCGGCCTCTTCGACGATCCGGGGCCGGGCGCGGGCCATCCGCGATCGCGGCCGAGCGAGGAGGCCTACGTCGGCCGGGGCGGCACCTATTACCACTTCGCGTACACGTACGCCCAGCCGATCACCCGCAAGAACGCAGGCGTCGGCGATGTGCTCGAGAAGCTCTCCGTCGCGTTCGACAAGTACCTGCGCATCCTCGCGCACATGCGGGGCGAGCCGCTCGACCTGGCGGCGCGGCTCGCACAGGGCGAGGTCTACCACCTCGAGCGCACCGTGAACGAAGCCGCGATGCAGCAGCTCCTGCGCACGAAGCAGGACGAGCTGCTCGAGCTGTACTCGGCGTGGCAGGCGAGACCCGACCGCGAGATCGAGCAGAGTCTCGCGCGCCTGGTGGAGGAGATCCGGCAGATCAATCCGGAGTTCCGCTTCGATCTGCCCAAGAAGAGCTGAACGAGCACGTCGCGGCCGAGGCGATCCACTGCGGACCGCCGCCGACGCGGGCGCTCGGGACGAGAACGAGAGCAACGCCGCCTCTGTCCGGTCGCGGCGCAGAGAAGCCCCCCGGTCACCGAAGGGCCGGGGGGCTTCGAGTGCTTCGCGTCCTGTCTCGGCGGATCAGGGCGATGCGCTGGACCGTGCGGTGTCAGGGGACTCGCGGGCTCAGCGCCGGCTCGTGTCTCCGTAGTTCGGCGCTTCCTGGGTGATCGTGACGTCGTGCGGATGGCTCTCGCGCAGCCCCGCGGGAGAGACCCGCACGAATCGGGCCCGCGTACGCAGCTCCTCGATGTCCCGGACGCCGCAGTACCCCATGCCGGCGCGCAGGCCGCCGACCATCTGGAAGACCGACTGCGCGAGCGGGCCCTTGAACGGAACGCGCCCCTCGATGCCCTCGGGCACCAGCTTCGAGAGCTCTTCGGTGTCGTCCTGGAAGTAGCGCTCGCGGCTCCCGCGCGCGGCCGCCATCGCGGCGAGCGAGCCCATGCCCCGGTAGACCTTGTAGGAGCGCCCCTCGAGGAGCACCACCTCGCCCGGGCTCTCCTCGGTGCCGGCGAACAGGCTGCCGATCATCACCGAGTGCGCGCCCGCGGCCAGCGCCTTGACCACGTCGCCGGAGTACTTGATGCCGCCGTCGGCGACGATCGGCACGTCGCGGTCCTCGAGCGCGCGCGCCGCCTCCAGGATCGCCGTGATCTGCGCCATACCCGCGCCGGTCACCACGCGCGTGGTGCAGATCGCGCCCGGGCCCATGCCCACCTTCACCGCGTCGGCGCCGGTTGCGGCCGCGGCCTTCGCCCCTTCCGCAGTGCCGACGTAGCCGACCACCAGGTCCACGTCGGTGAAGCGCTCGCGCAGCGTCTTCGCGCCCTCGAGCACGCCCTGCGAGTGCGCGTGCGCGCTGTCCACCACCAGCGCGTCCACGCCGGCACGCACCAGCTCGGCGGCGCGCTCGAGGTAGTCGCC
>DATKKO010000246.1:0-4924 GCA_035542955.1 Terriglobales bacterium | reverse complement strand
GGCGCGCCGCATGTACCAGGAGCAGAAGAACCTCCAGAACCTGCTGTTCCCGGCCGCCGACAAGGAGCCCGAGCGATGAGCGCCGCCGCCCCCCAGGCCACGCGCCGCGCGCGGCGCGGCGCGCGCGCGCGCCGCAACCCGCTGCCGGCGGTCGGCGTGGTGCCCGCGCACGCGGCGCTGCCGCCGGACTGGCGCCCGTTCGTCGGGCGCTGGCTCGAGGCCAGCGGCTGCACGGTCAGCAGCGCGGCGCGCGGCGACTGGGAGGTCGAGCTGTCGCCCGAGCTGCAGAAACGCTGGCGCCGCCAGCGCGTGCGGCTGGTGTTCGACCCGCTACGCCCGACCCTGCCGCGCGGCGCGTGGTTCACCGCGCCCGGCAGCGCGGCCGGGCGGCGCATCCTGGACGCGCTCACCGAGCGCCCGGCGTTCACCCAGCGCACCGCGCTGGTGCGCGTGCCGGGCGCGCCCGAGGACGGGGTGGCCTCGGTGTGCCGGGTGCGCGGCCTGACCTGGGGGCCGGCGCGGCTCGGCCCGGTGCGCTACGAGCGGCGCGTCTCGTTCCACGCGGTCGCGACCCGGTGGGGCGGCCTGCCCTGGCAGGAGCCCTGGGTGGTGCTGATGGGTCCCGCGGGCGAGCTGCTCGAGTGGCACAGCGAGGCCGAGGTGCCCGACGTGCGCTCGCGCGAGGGCGTGTACCAGATGGAGGAGGAGCTCGAGCCCGAGCAGCGCGCGCGCTGGATGGAGCGCACGCGCGCGCACTTCGAGCGCCTGCTCGAGGAGCGCGAGCAGGACTGGGAATCGCAGATGGGCCGGCTGCGCGACGGCGAGCTCGAACGGCTGGGGGCGTTCTACACCGCGCGGCTCGAGGAGGAGCAGGAGCGCCTGCGCCGCCGTCAGTCGAATGGCGACGAGATCGAGCTCGAGCAGGGGGACAGCACCACGATCAAGCTCGAATGGGACCGGCGCGCCGCCGAGGTGCGCGCCCGCTGGCAGATCCGCACGCAGGTGCGGGTCTGGGGACTGTCGGAGTGGTCGTGGCCGGTCGCGGATCTCGAGCAGGAGTTGCGCTCGGGCGCCGTGCGCGTGCGGTTGCGCAGCCGGGTCGACGTGGCGCGCGGGCGTCCGGAGCTGCCGGCGTGCCCCTCGTGCGGGAACCCGGCCGAGATGCTGGTGCGGGCACACGGGGCGGTGGCCTGCGCGCGCTGCGCGCCTGGTTGACGGTGCCGCACTCAGCCATTAACGTTCTTCGTTCCCTGTCCTGGCCGCGGGCTCCTGCCGCGCGGAGCCCATCCATCGCATCGGAGAAATGCCTTGTCCGTCGAGCGTAAAGCCGCCCGCCTGGAAGATCCGGGAGCGCAGCTCCTGGACGATCTGACGTCCCTCTGGAACCGATACGGGCGCGTCGCCCTGATCGCGCTGGGCGTGATCGCCGTGATCGCGATCGGGGTCGTGCTCACGATGCGCACCCGCGCCACCGCCGAGCAGCAGGCGGCCGAGAAGCTCGCCGAGAGCAATCTCTACTTCTGGCAACAGCGGGACTACGCGCATGCCCTCCAGATCGCGAACCAGGTCAGCGGCCAGTGGCCCAACACCGCGAGCGGGGTGGACGCGCTGCGGGTCGCCGGCGATTCCCAGTTCTGGCTCGGCGACTTCAAGAGTGCGGCCGCCGCGTACCGGCGCTATCTCGATCACCGCAAGACCGGCGTCGTGGCGGACGGCGTGCGCCGCAGCCTGGCCTACGCGCTCGAGAGCGCGCACCAGTACGCGGAGGCGGCGACGACGTTCGAAGGCCTGGTGGGCCGGCTCGACCGGGAATCCTCGGCCGAGTTCCTGTTCGCCGCCGCGCGCTGCGAGCGCGCGCTCAACCAGCCCCGGGAGGCCGAGCGGCTGCTCGGGCGCCTGATCGACGAGTACGGGGAGACGTCCTACGCCGAGCGGGCGCGCATCCTGAGGGCCGAGCTGGCGGCGCGGCCGCACTGACGTGTCCCCCGGCCGGAGCTGCGCGGCGTGAGCGAGCCTTCTCCGGTCGATCTGCTGTTCCTCTGGCACCACCACCAGCCGGACTATCGCAGCCCGCGCGAGAACCGGGCGCTCCTGCCCTGGGTGCGGCTGCACGCGACCAAGGACTACCTCGACATGGCGCTCCACCTCGAGCGCCATCCGCAGGTCCACGCCACCTTCAACTTCGTGCCCTCGCTGCTCGACCAGCTCGAGGAGGCTGCGGCCGGCGGCCGCGAGAGCCTGTTCGACCTGTTCGCGAAGCCCGTCGAGGCGCTGAGCGAGACCGAGCGGGCGACCGTGCTGGCGCGCTGCGTCGCCGCGCCGCGGCACGCGATGGAGCGCTGGCCCCGCTACCGCGCGCTGACCCTGCGCGTGGCGCGCTCGCGCGGCAGCGGCGTGAACGAGCCCACGGCGACGGAGGTGCTGGCGCTCGAGTGCTGGTTCCTGCTGGCTTGGCTCGATCCGCTGCTCGACGACGAGCCCGAGGCGGCGGCGGCGCTCGCGACGGGCGGCGATTTCAGCGAGGAGGAACGAGCCGGCCTGCTCGCGCTCTACGCGCGCACCATGGGGCGCGTGATCCCCGCGTACCGCGCGCTCGCCGAGCGCGGACAGATCGAGCTCTCCGAATCGGCCTACTACCATCCGATCCTGCCGCTGGTGGTCGACGTGCGCGCGGCGCGGCGCTCGCGCCCCGATCTGCCCCTGCCGGCCGAGCCCTTCGCGGCGCCCGAGGACGCCGAGCGCCAGATCGTGCGCGCCTTCGAGCGGCACACGGCCGCCTTCGGCGCGCCGCCCGCGGGGATGTGGCCGCCGGAGGGAGGCGTGAGCCCCGAGGCCGCGGCGCTCGCGGCGCAGGCCGGCGCGCGCTGGCTCGGGACCGACGAGGGCGTGCTGTGGCAGTCGCTGCCGCCCGGCGAGCGCCAGCGCGCGCTGCTCTATCAGCCCTGGCGCTATCGCACCGCGGCCGGCGACGTGGCGCTGTTCTTCCGCGATCACGAGCTCTCGGACCGCATCGGTTTCGTCTACCAGCACTGGGACACGGCCGACGCGGTGGCCGACTTCCTCGGCCGCCTGCGGCGCGTCGGGCGCGAGCAGGCCCTGCCCGGCCGGCGGCCCGTGGTCGCCGTGATCCTCGACGGCGAGAACTGCTGGGAGAACTACACGGCCGACGGGGGCCCGTTCCTCGAGGCGCTCTACTCGGCGCTCGAGTCGGATCCGGAGATCCGCACGGTCACGCCCTCCGAGGTGCTGCGGGAGACGCCGCCCACGGCCGATCTGCCGACGCTGCACTCCGGCTCCTGGATCGACGCCGACTTCCACATCTGGATCGGGCACCCCGAGAAGAACCGGGCCTGGGAGCTGCTCGCGCGGGCGCGGCGGGCGCTGCACGAGGCGCGCCGCACGCCCGAGAACTGCCCCGGCGCGTGGGACGCGCTCCACGCGGCCGAGGGCTCCGACTGGTTCTGGTGGTTCGGCGAGGACCACTTCACGGCGGACAAGGGTCTCTTCGACCGCATCTTCCGCGAGCATCTGCAGGCCGTCTACGAGCGCGCCGGGCTCGCGGTGCCGACCTGGCTGCACGTCGCGGTCGCGCGATTCACGCGCCGTCCCGATCTCGCGACCCAGCCGCTCGGCTTCGTGCGCCCGACCATCGACGGGCGCTCCACGCACTTCTTCGAGTGGTATGCGGCGGGCCGGCACCGGCTGGGCGCCGGCGGCAGCTCCATGCATCGCGAAGCCGGCCTCGCCCGCGATCTCTACTTCGGATTCGACGCGAGCCGCTTCTATCTGCGGCTGGACTTCACGGCGAAGGCCCCGCCCGGATCCGAGTACGACCTGCTGCTCGACTTCCTCGCCCCCCAGCCGGTCCGGATCCTCGTGCAGGGGCTGGTCGAGGGCTCGCGCCCCATGATCCGGCGCGGCGACCAGGAGGTCGTGATGGACGCGGCGGCCGGCGAGTGCCGGCTGGCGAGCGTGCTCGAGCTGGGGCTCGGATTCGAGAGCCTCGGGCTCAAGCCGGGCGACGCCGTCGACCTGCTGATCCAGCTCATGAAGGACGGCGAGCCGGTCGAGAGCCTGCCGACCACCGATCTGGTGCGCTTCACCGTGCCGGACGCGTCGTACGAAGCGATGATGTGGAGCGCGTAGCCGTCGTCGGCGGAGCGATCACTTCACCCACACCGTCTTGATGTTCACGAACTCGCGCAGGCCGAAGGCGGACAGCTCGCGGCCGTAGCCCGAGCACTTGACCCCGCCGAAGGGCACGCGCGGGTCGGACTTCACGGCCTCGTTCACGAACACCGCGCCCGCCTCGAGCCGCACGGCCAGCTCCTGCCCGCGGCGCACGTCCGACGTCCACACGCTCGCGCCCAGCCCGTAGCGCGAGCGATTGGCCAGGTCGACCGCGTGCGCCGCGTCGCGCGCGCGCGTCACCGCGGCGACGGGCCCGAAGGTCTCCTCCTCGAACGCGGGCATGCCCGGCTCGACCCCGGTGAGCACGGTGGGAGGGAAGTAGAAGCCCGGCCCCTCGAGACGCCGGCCGCCGAGCGCGAGCCGGGCGCCCGCGCGCACGGTGCGCTCGACCTGGTCCTCGAGTGCCGCGCGCAGATCCTCGCGCGCGAGCGGTCCGACCTGGGTCGCGCGATCGAACGGATCGCCCACGCGCAGCGAACGCATGCGCTCGACGAAGGCCGCCTCGAAACGGTCCGCGACCGGCTCGACCACGATGAAGCGCTTGGCGGCGATGCAGCTCTGGCCGTTGTTGATCGCGCGCGCGCCCGCGGCCTGTCCGGCCGCCTCGTCGAGGTCCGCGTCCGCCAGCACGACGAACGCGTCCGAGCCGCCCAGCTCGAGCACGGTCTTCTTGAGCGCGGCGCCCGCGCGTCGCGCGAGGTCGCGGCCCGCCGGCTCGCTGCCCGTGAGCGAG
>DATKKO010000245.1:0-3725 GCA_035542955.1 Terriglobales bacterium | reverse complement strand
CGACGCCCAGTTCGTGCCGAATTCGAACTCCATCACGATCCCGGTCGCCACCCCCACCACGAAGGTGACGGCGAAGAGCTTGATCCAGAAGTCCGAGGCGCGCCGGTAGACGTCGCGTCCCGTCCGCCAGCGGGCGGTCTCGAGCAGGAGGATGAGGAAGGCGAGGCCGATCGTGATCGGCGGGAAGAGGAAGTGGAACATCACGGTGAGCGAGAACTGCAATCGCGCGAGCCAGACGACGTCCATTCGGCCTCCCTGAGATCATCGCCCCGAGGGGCACGGGTCCGCGACGGCCCGCGAAGCTAGCACAGGTCGGCGTCGTGCGCGCAAGCACGTACAGGGATCGGGCCGCTGTCCGCGCGGGCGGACGGCGGACGTCCTCACCGGCGCGCCCGACGGGCAGCCCTCACACGATCAGCATGGCGTCGCCGTACGAATAGAAGCGATAGCGCTCCGCCATGGCATGAGCGTAGGCGGCCCGCAGGAGATCCTCCCCCGTCAGGGCCGCGACCAGCAGCAGGAGCGTGGTCCGCGGCAGGTGGAAGTTCGTCAACAGCGCGTCGATCGCCCGGAACTCGTACGGAGGCGCGATGAACTTGCGCGTCCAGCCGCGGGCGGCGCGGGCTCCTCCCCCGTTCGCGTCCCACGCCGACTCGAGCGCTCGCGCCACGGTGGTGCCCACCGCCACGACGCGGCCGCCGCGCGCGCGCGCGGCCTCGCACGCGGCGGCCGCCTCGGCGCCGACCTCGAACCACTCCTCATCCATCCGATGGCGCGTCGGATCGGCCTCGGTGATCGGCCGGAAGGTGCCGGGCCCGACGTGGAGGAGAAGCCGCGCCGTCGTCACTCCGCCGCGTGCGAGGGAGTCCAGCAACCCGGGGCTGAAATGAAGCCCGGCCGTGGGCGCCGCCACCGCGCCGTCCACACGCGCAAAGACCGTCTGGTAGCGTTCACGATCCTCCGGCTCGGGAGCACGGTGGATGTACGGAGGCAGGGGCACGCGACCGTGCGCGTCCAGAGCCCGGACCAGATCCCCGGAGACCACGCGCAGGAGGCGCTCGCCCTCGGGTCCCATGTCGGCGACCTCGAGCCGGAGGCATCCGTCCTCGGTGGCCAGCAGGGCTCCGGTCGGCGCCTTCTTCGCGGGCCTGGCCAGCGCCCGCCACAATCCACCGGGCTCGGGCCGGACGATGAGGAGCTCGATCCGGCCGCCGCTCGCCCGTCGCACGTCGATTCGCGCGGGCCGGACCCGCGTCTCGTTGAGCGCGAGCACGTCGCCGCTCCGCAGCCAGCGGTGGATCTCGGCGACGACGGAGTCGCGCAGCTCGCCGCTCGCGCGATCCACCACGAGCAGGCGCGCGTCCTCGCGCCGCGGGGCGGGATGCTGGGCGATCAGCTCCGGAGGCAGGTCGTAATCGAGGTCGTCGAGACGCATGCGTGAGTCCGCCGCTCCGCGGCGCGAGCGCCGCGCGCGGTCAGGACAGGGGAAGCTCGCCGTCGCGGACTTCCTGGCCCGGAGGCCGCAGGCCGAGGTGCTCGTACGCAAGAGCGGTGGCTTCCCGTCCGCGCAGAGTCCGCTTGAGGAAACCCTCCTGGATGAGGTACGGCTCGTAGACCTCCTCGAGCGTGCCCGCCTCCTCGCCCACCGCGACCGCCAGCGTTCCGATGCCCACCGGGCCGCCGCCGTACTTCCGGATCACGGCCTCGAGCAGCCGGCGATCCATCTCGTCCAACCCGCGCTGATCCACGGCCAGCATGCGCAGGGCCTCCTGTGCCACCGTCAGCGTGACGCGGGCGTCGGCCTTGATGAGCGCGAAGTCCCGCACGCGGCGGAGCAGGCGATTCGCGACCCGCGGCGTGCCGCGGGCCCGGCGGGCGATCTCGCGCGCAGCGTCGGAGACGATGTCCACCTGGAGGATGCCGGCGGAGCGCATCACGATCCGGGCGAGATCCTCGGGGCCGTAGTAGTCGAGGCGCAATGTGAGCCCGAAGCGCGCGCGCAGCGGAGCGGAGAGCAGCCCCGAGCGCGTGGTCGCGCCCACGAGGGTGAACGGCTCGAGATTGAGCTTGACCGAACGCGCGCTCGGGCCGCGATCGATGAGCAGGTCCAGGGTGAGGTCCTCGAGCGCCGGATAGAGATACTCCTCCACGACCGGGCTCATCCGGTGGATCTCGTCCACGAAGAAGATGCCGCGCGGCCCGAGATTCGTGATCAGGCCGGCGAGGTCGCCCGGCTTCTCGATCACCGGGCCGGAGCTGCGCGTGATCTCGACGCCCAGCTCGTGCGCGAGGATCGAGGCGAGCGTGGTCTTGCCGAGGCCCGGCGGACCGTGGAAGAGCACGTGGTCCAGGGCCTCGCCCCGGAGCTTGGCCGCGTCGAGGAAGATCCGGAGCTGCTCCTTCAACGCGGGCTGACCCACGAACTCCTCGAGCGCGATCGGACGGAGCCGCTGTTCCTCCTGCAGTTCCTCGGGCCGCGCGACCGGGTCCGCGATCGCTTCGCGCCGTGAAGAAGAGAGCGGGGCGCGACGAGGTTCCGGGCTCACGGCGCCTCCTTCGGGGCGGGCCGGCGCAACAGGGCCAGCGCCCGGCGCACGAGCGCCTCGAGCGAGGAACCGGCCTCCTCGCCCTCGGCCGCCCTGCGCACGGCGTCCTGGGCCTGCGTCGCCGCGTACCCGAGGCCCGTCAGTGCGGCGACGGCATCCTTCCACGTCTCCGATCGCGGCAGCACGGCGCCGTCGCGCGCGGGCGCAGGCAGGGCTTCGACCCGATCCCGCAGCTCGACCACGAGGCGCTCGGCGGTCTTCTTGCCGATGCCGGGCACGCTCGTGAGCAGGGGCACCTGCTCCTCGCAGATCGCGCGACGCAGCGCGGCCGGACGCAGTCCGGACAGCACGGCGAGCGCCAGCCGCGGCCCCACGCCGCTCACGCCGATCATGAGGTCGAACATCTCGAGCTCCTCGGGCTCCGTGAAGCCGAAGAGCTGGACCGCGTCCTCGCGCACGATCTGACGCGTGCGGAGGAACACCGGCGCGCCCGCCGCGGGCAGCCCCGCGGCCGTGTGGGTCGAGAGCTGGACGAGATAGCCGACGCCCCCGGCCTCGACCACGCAGGCGCCGGGACCCTTCTCGAGGAGCGTTCCACGCAACGAGGCGATCATCGGCGGCCGCGCCGCGCACCCACGCGCAGCATGGGTGGGAGCAGCGCCTCCAACCCCCGGGTCGCGGCCGAGACCGCGCGCGCGGGCTCGATCCGGCCTGCGCGCTGCAGGTGACAGATGGCCGCGGCCAGCGCATCGGCCGCGTCCGGCGCGAGCTTGCCCTGGAGTCCCGCGATCCGGCGCACCATGAACGTCACCTGCTCCTTCGAGGCCGCGCCCGTGCCCGTCACGCTCAGCTTGATCTCGCGCGGAGTGTACTCGGCAAGGGCGATTCCGCGCTCCACGGCGGCCACGAGCAGCGCGCCGCGCACGTGGCCGAGGACCAGTGTCGAGCGGACGCTCTCGTGATAGAACGCCTCCTCGACCACGACCGCGTCCGGCCGCTGCGCGTCCATGACCTCCCCGGCCCGCGTGACGATCGCGTGGAGGCGGTGGGCGAGATCGAGCCGGGGCGGCGGGGCGAAGACGCCGTGCGCGAGCACGCGGAACGCGTTCCCCTCGCGTTCGACCACGCCGTAGCCGGTGCGGCGGCTGCCGGGATCCAGGCCCAGGACCTTCATGGTCT
>DATKKO010000244.1:0-2252 GCA_035542955.1 Terriglobales bacterium | reverse complement strand
GCCCGAGCCCCATCGCCGCGTACAGCTGCTCGATCAGCTCCGCGGGCAGGCCGCTCTCGCGCGAGGCGCGCCGCAGCGAGTGGCGCTCCCCGGAGGAGCTCAGCAGGTTCTCGATCGGCCCGATCGCGAGCTGGCCCTCGTCGCTCGCGCGCTTGATCCGCTCGAGCGAGTGCCCGCGGGCGCGCAGCCGCGCGACCACCCGCACGTAGGCCACGGCGGAGGGCGTCCAGTGGCCGTCGAACCCCGGGACCAGCCCTTTCGCGACCCAGCGCCGCACGGTGCCGGGCGAGACGCCGACCGTGGCGGCGACCTGGGCGAGCGTCGGCTCGGGCCGCTCGGGCGCCTGCTCCTCTCCCCGCTCGGGCACTCAGCCGGCCCTGATGCCGCGCGGGGGGACGGTCGCCTGCATGCGCCTGAGTCTATGCTCGCCGGCCGTGCCGGAGCCCGAGCAGCCCGCCCACCCGCATCTGCGCCCGACGGCGCCGCTGGCCGAGCGCGTGCTGCTGCCGGGCGACCCGGGACGGGCGCTCGCGCTGGCGCAGGTGCTGCTCGAGGAGCCGCGCATGTTCAACCACCACCGCGGACTGTGGGGATACACGGGGGCGGCGGCCGACGGGGCCCCGCTCACGATCCAGGCGACAGGGATGGGCGGCCCCTCGGCGGCGATCGTGCTGACCGAGCTGATCGCCCTCGGCGCCCGCCGCGCGATCCGGGTCGGTACCTGCGGCGCCCTGGAGCGCTCGCTGGCCCTCGGCGAGCTCGTGATCGCGCGCGAGGCGATCTGCGCGGACGGCACCTCCCGCGCGCTCGGAGGCGGCGAGCGCGCCCCCGCGGACGAGTCCCTGACGGGCGCGCTCGAACGCGCCGCGCCGGCCGCGCGGGCGGGGACGGTGGTGAGCGTCGACCTCTTCTATGAGCGCGGGCCCGCGGGGGCGGGACACGAGGCGCTCGCCGTCGAGATGGAGGCGGCGGCGCTGTTCGCGCTCGGCCGCGCCGAGGGCGTCCCGGTCGCCTGCGTGCTGACGATCTCGGACACCTTCGGCGCGCACGGCGAGCGCAACCGGATCGACGATCACGCGATGCTCGAGGCCGCCGAGCGGATGGGCCGCGCCGCGGTCGCCGCGCTCGCACCCTGACGGCGGGGCGGGCCTCAGGCTTTGCCCGGCGCCGGCCGGTTCGCGCGCGAGCGTGCCCCGGGGCTCTTCGCGGCTTTCGCCGCTTTGCCCGCTTTCGCGGTCTGCCCGCCGCCGCGAGCCGCTTTCGCGGCTTTCGCCGCGCCCACCTGTTTGTCGGTCGCCGCGGTGCGGGCGCCGGCGCGCTCCCCGTCGGAAGCACCGCGCAGGGCGCCGTCGACCTTCTCGGAGAGCTGCGCGAGCTGGGACTCGATCGCAGCCAGGCGCGCCTCCACCCCCGAGGGGGTGAGCGCCCGGTCGAGCCGGTCCACGCCGTCCTCGATGCCCTCCAGCCGGTGCGAGACCGCGCGCAGGCGCCGCGTGAGCCGTTCGATGTCGGCGGCCGAGGGCAGGTTCAGCGCGCCCATCGCCACCTCCTGTGCCTGCGCGGCCTTCTCGCGCGCGTCGAAGGCGCTCCTGATCGCGCCGGTGAGCAGCGGGTTTTCGAGCAGGTCCGAGAGCGCCCGTCCGAGGCGATCCTCGGCGTTCCCGCCCAGACGCTCGCGCAGGTTCTTGGCGACGTTGCCTGTGTCGGACATGCTCTCTCCAGTCTTCCGCTCTGCGGCCGTGAGGCCGTCCGCTCTGCTTGCCGGTCCTCGGCCGTGGAGTAAGGATAGGGACGATGCCGACCCAGCTGTTCGTGTTCCTGCAGTTCGAGTTCCCGTGGGCGCTCGGGCCCTCGGACGGGCGCTACCTGCTGCGCGACGGGCGCGACGGCGACCCCGAGCGCGTCGTCGTCGTGGAGACGCTCACGGGCGGCCTGCCGGCGCCGCCGGAGCCGAGCGGGTGGCTGCGCGGCCGCGGCGAGCGCTCGCGGCGCCGCGAGCGCGAGGTCCCTCCGGGGCCGCCGCCGGCCGAGGTTCGCACGACGCGCGTGACCGTGATCGACCCGGTCCCGCTCTCGGCGGAGGGCCAGGCGCGGGCGTGGCTCGAGGAGCTCGACCGCGAGCGCGACGTGACGGCCGGCGCGGCGGTCGTCAACCGGGTCGTGCACTCCCACCGGATCGCGGCGGCCGACCCCTACGTGCGCGAGGTCTCCCCCACCCAGGCGCTCGTGATCCGCGCGGGCTGGGGCGAGGG
>DATKKO010000243.1:0-9649 GCA_035542955.1 Terriglobales bacterium | reverse complement strand
CACGTACGTGTGGCGCATGGGGTGACGATCTCCTCTGCGGTGGCGACGGCGGCCCCCGACGGCGGGGGATCGGGGCAAGGGCGGCAGTCTAGCACGGAGAACGCACCCGAATCGGCGCATCCGGCCTGCGGCTGCGGCTTGCGCGTGGCCGGTCCCGGCAGGTGCTAACCGGGAACTGCGCCGGCCCCCAGCCCGCGTTGCCAGCTCCCGCGCGCCGCATAGAAGAGGATGAGCGCCGTGCGCACGAAGCAGGTCGTCGTGATCACCCACGCGATCCCGCTCAACGCCGAGTGCGTCCAGGCGGGAACGAGGAACGCGAGCGGGATGCGCGCGAGCGAGATGCCGGTGAAGATGAGCGAGACGACGAGCGTGTGCCCCGAGCCGAGCACGGACTCCGTGGTCACGACTTCGATCGCGGTGGGCAGGAAGCACACCGCGAGGATGCGCAGGTAGGGCACGCCCACCTGATGCACCGCGGGATCCCGGGTGAAGAGGAAGAGGAAGGCCGAAGGGAACAGTTCGATCACGCCGGTCACGACGAGGGCGATCCACGAGTTCCAGACGACGCCGGTGCGGATCACCTGCGCCGCCCGGCGCGCCTGGCCCGCGCCCAGGTTCTGCCCCACGAGCGCGGCGCCCGCGCTGCCGATCGAGGCGGCGGTGACGAACTGGATCGCCTCGATCCGGTTCGCGATCCCGATCACGGCCATCGAGTCGGGACCGAAGCGCGCCGCGGAGCGCGCGAAGGCCACGTACACGACCGAGAACAGGATCCCGATCAGCGAAGCCGGCGCGCCCACCGCGAGCAGGCGGGCGAGGCTCGCGCGCGGCGCCCACGCGGCGGGATTGGGCACGGGCACCACGTCCGCGGCCGCCGGAGCGGAGCGCGCGGCCGCGGGCGCCTCCCCCGCTCCCGGCCGGATGAAGAGCGTCGTCCCGCCGCCGGCCTCGCGCCCCCGCCGCCGGCCCACGACGAGATAGCCCGCGACCAGGGCGGCCTGCGCCGAGACCGTGGCGCACGCCGCGCCCGCCACGCCCAGCGCCGGGAACGGACCCGGCCCGTAGATGAGCAGCGGCGCGAGCACCGCGTTCAGGGTCACCGCGCAGAGGTCGAGCAGGAACGGCGTGCGCGTGTCGCCCGAGGCCCGCATGATGCTCTCGCAGGTGAGCGCGATCATCGGGAGCGGCGCGGCCGCGAGCACGATGGTGAGATAGCGCGTGCCGTCGCGCAGCACGCGCGGGTCCGTGGTCATGAGCCCGAAGAGGTGACGCCCCGCGACCAGCGCCGCGATCGTGCCGAGCAGGCCGAGCAGCGCCGAGGCCCGCGCCGCGCGGAACGCGGCCTCGCCCGCGCCGCGGGCGTTGCCCGATCCGAGGAGCTGGCTCACCCACGCCAGCGCGCCCACCGCCACCATGTCGTTCAGCGAGTAGACGGACCACATCACGAACACCGAGCTGGTGACCGCGGCGATCGCGCTCACGCCGAGGCCCTGCACCCAGAGCGCGTCCACCCACTGGTAGGCGACCCGCAGGAGCTGCGAGGCGAGCACCGGCAGCGCGAGCCGCAGCAGCTCGCCCGGGATGGGGCGGACGACGCCGGAGGGCAGCGATGATGCGGGCGATTCGGTCATGGCGAGTGCGCGCCGTTCGCTGCGCGCGACGGGCAGACTAACCGGCGCCGCGCTCGGATCGCCAACGCGCCGTGCGGGCGCGCCCTGGCCCGGCCGAGATTGACGCGGGCGAAGCGGTCGCTATGCTCCACTCGTCCCGCCCCCGGTGTTGGAGATGGCCATGGCCGTATTCATGTTCCGCCGGGTGGGCGCCTTCCTCTTCGCCGTTCTCGCCGGCGCCCCGTCCGTTCCCCGTCCCGCATTCACGCCCGCCCAGATGGACTCCATGCAGAAGGTCATGTTGCGCGTGATGGACAGCGTGAAGGTCGCGCGGGCCGCGGTCGATCACGCTCCCGCTCACTGCGGGCTCCGCTCGACCGGATTACGCTTCGTGCTCCTCGCCTGCGATTCCAGCGCGATGTCGGCCCTGGTGCCGCCGGGCCGGTCGAGCGCCTTCGTGCGCGGCGGCGGTGGGCGCTTCCGCATGGTTCGGTTGATGCGGATCCTCGCCTCGCGCTCGGGTCGATCCACGTCGGCCTTCGCGTACGTAACCAGTGGCGGGGAGTTCTCGAGCACGTTGGAGCCGATGGCGACGATGGACACGAGTGGCGGCGGCTGGGCGCTCGCTCATCGACACGAGAGCCACGGGGTGCAGGTTCTCTGCCGCCCGCTCGAGCGCGGGCGCTGGCGGGCGCCGCTCGACACTGTCGTACTCACGCCCCACGATCTGCTGCTGCTCGGCACCCGCATGGCGGATCAGTTCTACGTTCTCGCGCTCGACGCGCCGGCGCTCGAGTCGAGCCGCGACCTGCAGCGAGCCAATCGGCGTATGCGGCAGGTGCAGGAGGAGCTCTACGGCGAGACGAGAGCGTGGAGCGCCGCTCACCCCGGCCCGCCCAAGCCGCGCATGCTCCCCGGCCCCCTGCCCGCGAGCGCGGGGCCGTTCACGGAGTGAGCGCCGGGCCGCCCGCTTCCGGGCCGGATCCCGAATCGGACGCGCTCGTCTCTGGTGGCTGCACGTCCTCGTCCGGCGCGGGACCTCCCCCGCGGCTGTAGGCGAGGTGGCTCACGTAGCCCGCGTGCATGTCCATCAGCGCGTGGATCAGCATGCCGGGGTATAGCGAACGCGTGACCCAGTAGACCGCGGCGAGGAACCCGCCCACCGCCGCGGTGAGCAGCATGCCGCGAGGGCCCTGGTAGACGTGGCCGAAGCCGAAGACGATCGAGGACGCGACCGCGGCGACCAGGAACAGATGCCCGTAGAGGAACCCGGTGGCCGGGTGCACGATGGGCAGAGCGAGGAGGCACGCGCTCAGATACCAGATCATGTAGCCGCGATAGAGGCTCTCCTCGCACACGCCGGCGGTCGCGGCGAGCGCGAAGAACCACGAGCGCTCGGTCACCGTGGTCGGCAGCATGCGCGCGAGGTGGCGCGTCTGATGGCGCAGACGCTCGAGCGCCCGCTCGTCCACGGGATGGACCCGGCCCTGACGCAGCATGACGACCAGGATGATCACGAGGCCGACCAGCACGCCCGCGAGTCCGCCGCCGAAGCGCGGCACGAGGCCGAGCCCGGACCAGCGCCGGTGCGTCGCGAGCCAGAGCGCCGCGAGCGCCGCGACCAGCACCCACTGCACGATCAGGGCGTTGCGATAGAAGGCGCGCTTCACGCGCGGCAGGTCCTCGACGGAGGCGCGCTGGAGCCGGCGGAAGCCGAAGAGGCCCGCGCGCACGGGGAAGATCACGGCGAGGATCAGGAACAGGATGTGGTCGGCCCAGCCGGGTGCGTAGCTCACGGCGGCAGGATACAGGCGCTCATCGCGGCACGCGAGCGGGCCGGGCGCTCACGCGTGCCACACGGAGCCGCGGCCTCACGGCATTCCGACGCGTCCGCCCAGCTCCGCGTGCCGATAGCAGCTCGTCAGATGGTCGTTCACCATGCCGGCCGCCTGCATGAGCGCGTAGCAGATGGTCGAGCCCACGAAGCGGAAGCCGCGGCGCTGGAGCTCCCGGCTCATCGCGTCCGACTCGGGCGTGCGCGGCGGGATCTGCCGCAGCGTGCGCCGTGCGCGCTGGATCGTGCCGCCGCCGGTGAAGCGCCAGACGAAGCGATCGAAGCTGCCGAACTCCTTCTGGATCGCGAGGAACGCGCGCGCGTTCGCGACCGCGGACTCGACCTTGAGCCGGTTGCGCACGATACCGGGATCGCGCAGCAGCGCGGCGATCCGGCGCCGGTCGAAGCGCGCGACCTGCTCCGGATCGAAGCCGGCGAAGGCGCGCCGGTAGCCCTCGCGCTTCTCGAGGATCGTGCGCCACGAGAGCCCGGCCTGCGCCCCGTCGAGCAGCAGCATCTCGAACCAGCGCCGGTCGTCGTGCACCGGCACGCCCCACTCGTCGTCGTGGTACGCACGGTAGAGGGACGTGCTCTCGCACCAGGGACAGCGGCGGCGCTCGTCCTGCGCGGGACGTCGAGGGTCGGGGAGCGGAGCGCTCATTCCTCCTCCAAGGGCGCGATGCGGCTCCGCCGCCGCGCGAGAAGCGTGAAGACGAGATGGAGCACGACGACCACCACCAGCTCCACGGCGAGGAACGCGACGAAGCGCCCGTGCCGCTCGGCCCAGCGGGCGGCGAACGCCACCGGGATCATCAGCGACAGCCCGGAGATCCCGAGCACAAGTCCGCGCGTCTCCTGCAGGCCGCGCCGCACCGGTGCGGAGAGCGGCGCGTAGCGGGCGATCGTGGCGGGCAGGAGCGAGCACGGAAACGCGAGCAGCAGACCGGGCACGAGCGCCGGGAGCAGGCTCGGGTCACCGTGCTCCACGAGCAGCGTGATCCCGCCGAGCACGAGCGCCAGCGGCAGCACGACGCACGTGAGCACGGCTTTCCGCGCGCCGTGCACGAGGGGCATGGTCGAGGCGAGCGGGGCGATCACGAAGAGATCGGCCGCCGCGTGGTGGGACGAGCTCTCGAGGATCTCGAGCGAGATCGTGGCGGCGAAGGCGAGCGCGACCGGGGCGATGGCGAAGTACTCGCCCCGCGCGACGGGGCCGCCGATGAGCGAGAGCAGCGGGAGCACGAAAAACGCGGCGATACCCGGCCACAGCCGCATCATGATCTCGCGGTCGCGCACCATGTAGGCCGCGGCCAGCCGGAACGACGAGCGCTCGACCGGGTCGCGCATCCACAGCCGCAGCAGCGGCTCGAGCCGCGCGGCGCCGGCGCCCACCGCGCGCGCCGGCGCGGGCGGGCGCGCGCGCTCCTCGGCGAGCGCCTGCAGGCCCGCGCCGAAGGCGGGCGCGAGCCGCCCGACCGCGGCCACGAAGACGCCCACCGTGAGCGCGCAGCCCCCGACTGCGAGCGCGGCCATGGACGCGTCTCCGTGCGATCCGCCCAGTGCCTCGTCGAGCGCCGCGAACCATGTGACCGGCAGGACCGCGATCCAGCCCAGCGCGCCGCGCGCGGTGGCGCGCTCCAGATCCGGCAGCACGCGCGGCAGGATCTGCGCGCTGGCGATGATGCCGAAGGTGAGCACGATCTGCGCGAAGATCGCGACGCGCTCGAAGCCACGGCGCGGGACGGTGCGCATGAGCACGCTGTAGAGGAGCACGATCGCGCCCGCGCAGAGGACAGCGAGCAGCACCGACGCGAGCCAGTGCGCGAGCGGGAACCACGGCTTCGCGCCCCGGGCGGCGAGCCCGAAGAAGGCCGGCGCGAAGTTGATCGCGGTGGCGATGCCGAGCCCGAACGCGGCCAGGTTCGCGGCCTTCGCCGCGAGCAGCGTCCGCGCCGAGATCGGCCGCGCGGCGAGCACCTCGCTCTCCTCGACGTTCAGGAGCACGTCCGTGGCGACGAAGCTGGTCGCGCTCATCACCGCGAAGAGCGTGGCGCTCTGCATGAACAGCGCGTAGGTGAAGACGTCCGGGTGGTCGAAGGCGACGATGCCGATGAGCACGCCGAAGACGGCGTAGAAGACCAGCGCCTGCGCCGCGCCCTGCACACCGGAGCCCTGCCCGCGGGCGAAGCCGCGGGTGCTGCGCCGCAGGCTGATCCGCAGGTACACGCGCAGCAGCTCGACGAGCTGCCGTCGGTCGATGCGGTCGCGCGCCGCTGCGTCGGGCGTGCCGGCTGCCCCGTTCATGCGTTCCCGCCCGGCGCGCGGTTGGTCATCCGCCCAGTGCCCGCGCGAACTCCTCGGCGCGCTCGAGCAGGTTCTCGGTGGCCGTGAGCCGGTTGAAGACGCGCTCGAGCGTGGGCTCACCCGTCTGCGCGAGGAGCTGCGGCACGGGTCCGTCGGCCACGATCGAGCCGCGATGGACGATGATCACGCGCTCGCACACGCGCTCGACCACGTCGAGGATGTGCGAGCAGTAGACGATGGTGCGACCCTCGCGGGCCAGCGTGGTGATGAGCGTCTTGAACGAGAGCGCGGCGTTCGCGTCGAGCCCGTTCAACGGCTCGTCGAAGAAGATCACCTTCGGGTTGTGGAGCAGGGCCGCGGCGATGACGACCTTCTGCCGCATGCCCTTCGAGTAGGCCGCGAGCGGCTTGCCCCGCAGGGTCTCCTCGTCCAGATCGAAGAAGTCGCCGAAGCGCCGGATGCGATCGCCGCTCTCGTCCTCCGGCAGCTCGTAGAGCGCCGCGACGAAGGCGAGGTACTCCCAGCCGGTGAGGCTCTCGAAGACCGCGCCCGACTCGGGCACGACGCCGATCTGCCGCTTGACCGCGAGCGGATCGCGCTCGACGTCGATGCCCAGCACCTCGGCCCGGCCCGAACTCGGCGCGAGCTGGCCCGAGAGCATGCGCACGGTCGTGGTCTTGCCCGCTCCGTTCGGGCCGAGCAGGCCGGCGATCTGCCCAGTCGGGATCTCGAAGGTGAGGTCGTTCACGGCGAGCTGGTCGCCGAAGCGCTTCGTGAGACCTGTCACCCGGATCAACGCGATGGTCCCCCGCTCACCACGGCCGTGCCCTCCCCCGAGCGCACGACGAGGTCAGGATCGTACATGGCGCTCAGGCTCGCCGGAAGCGCGATCAGCGTGCCCGCGGTCTCGGGCCGGACCAGGTATTCGAGCACGGTGTCGCCCTCGTCGAGCCGGCTCAGGAAGAAGACCGAGCGCGTGTCCCGCGCCTCGGCGTGCAGGTCCCACGGATGCTCGGTCCCCTCGGGCACGAGATCGTCCACCTCGTAGCCCGCGGGGCGCGGGTCCTCGAGGATCAGATGATCGAGCGCGCCCGCGGCGTGGATCGTGAGCCGCACGAGCACCGCCTCGCCGCTGCTGAAAGCCTGTCCGGGCTCGAGCGGGGTGGTGAGCCAGCGCGGCCGTCCGCGCAGGTCCGCCGTGCGCTCGGCGTGCAGGTACTCGCGCGTGAGCGAGAGCCGCTTCTCCGCCGCGGTCGAAGGGCCGGGGCTCGGCACCAGCGCCCGCGCCTCCCACGACCAGAACACGCTGCCCGCTCCGCTTTTCGCGAGCGCGAGGCGGTTCTCGCCCGGCACGAGCCTCGAGCCGGGGATCACGACCCGCGCGCCGCGGCCGAAGACATCGGCCGCGCCCACCGCGCGCTCGAGCAAGGGCGCGCCGTTCCAGCGCGCCTCGAGCCGGTAGGCGGGCTTCGCCTCCTCCGGATGAGCGAGCAGCCAGTCGCCGAGCGCGATCGCGACCGGCGCCGTCGTGCGGGTCGAGCGCCAGTGGTCAGCGCGCCTCTGCGCCGCGAGCCAGCGCAGCGCGCCGAGCGCGCGCGGATCGGCGGGCGAGGCCGTGAGCAGGGCGGAGAGCGCGTACGCCGTGGCCTCGACGTCCGCATCGAACCACGTGTCGGCGCTCTCCCGCCAGTGCACGCCCGCTCCGTCCTGGATCGCGCGCGCCGCGAGCGCCTGGACGAGCGTGCGCGCCTCGTCCATGCGGCCGAGGTTCATGTGGCCGAGCGCGCACAGCGCGAGCCCCGCGTCGCCGAGCTTGTCGCGCGCCGAGGACGTGGCGAGCGCGAGGTCCTCGAGCCGGGACTTCAGGTCCGCGAACCGCTGGCCGGCGTTCGGCAGCGAGAGCAGGCCCCCGAGGTGCATGAGCGCGTAGGCCTCGCCGTCCTCGGTGCGCACCTGGTCGAGAAGCTGAAGCATGGCCATCGCGCCGCGCTCGAGCGCCCCGTCCGCCTCGGGGCTCGCGCGCCCGGCGAACGCCACGCGCGCGAGAGCGTCCAGCGCGAGCGCGGTGAGATAGGGATCGGTCTCGCCCTCGCTCCACCAGCCCCAGCCTCCGTCACCGTGCTGGAGCGAGACCAGCCGCTCGATCCCGCGCCTCACGGCCGCGCTCGAATCGCGCGGGCCGGGGAACGAGACGCCCAGCTTCTTCTCGACCATGCTCAGGTCGAGCGTGGCCCGCAGCGCGTTCGCGGTCTGCTCCGTGCAGCCCCACGGATACTCCGCGAGGTAGTCGCGCGCGCCCAGCGCCATCGCGGCGATCGAAGGCGACAGCTCGAGCGCCACGCTGCTGCCGGGGCGCACGAGATCGCCGGGAAGAGCCACGGCGATC
Source organism: Terriglobales bacterium (assembly GCA_035542955.1). GTDB lineage: Bacteria > Eisenbacteria > RBG-16-71-46 > RBG-16-71-46 > RBG-16-71-46 > JANXPZ01. The sequence goes on along the minus strand of DATKKO010000243.1, from coordinate 1,515 downwards.
GCCGCGTCGGGCCCCGCGAGCACGCCCGCGCCGTGGGGCCGCAGCGGCACGGCCCGCGGCAGCACCGGGATCCCGGTCTCGAGCGCGTCCGCGTCCGTCTTCGCGCGGGCGTGGAAGGTGAACGTCGCCTGCGGAATGGTGTCCGCGCGCGCCGGGATCTCGCGCACCGTGACCGGCCATTCGCCACGGGATTCGCCGCCCGCCGGCAGATCCGACCGGCGCGAGGTCTTCCCCTCGATCGTCGCCGGTCCCGTCGCTTCGAGCCGCTCCTCGACGCCGGTGAGCGGCTCGCGCGAGCGATTCGTCACGCCGGAGATCAGCGTGGCGCGGTCGCCCACGACGAAGGCGCGCGGACCCGAGAGCCGCGCGACCAGTGGCTTCGAGACCAGCGTCTTCTCGACCGCCTTGCCGACGAGCGTGGCCGCGGTCGCGCCGCGACTCGTGAGCCGCCAGGTGGTGAGGTTGTCGGGCCAGCGGAACGAGACCGAGGCTTTCCCCGCGGCGTCCGTGAGCACGCTCGGCTCCCAGTACGCCACATCGCGGAAGTCCTTGCGAACCTCCTCGCGCCCGCCCTTGTCCGCCCCGCCGTAGTAGAGCGTGGGGAACGAGACCACGGTCGTCACCCAGTCGGGGCGCCGCCCGTAGAACACGTCGTGCGGATCGGGCGTGGCGTCGGCGCGCAGCGAGTAGATCGCCTCGTCCACCACGCCCAGCGACAGCTCGGCCGGGACCGGCGCGCCCTTCGCGTCCGCGGTGCGCAGCGCGACGTTCGCCGTCTCGCCCGGGCGGTACTCCGCCTTGTCCGGGCTCAGCGTGATCGCGAGATCGTGCCGCGCCGCCGCCACCGGCAGCTCGAGCGTGCGCGCGCGCACCTCCTTCGCCTTGCGCACGTGGACGGTGACGAACGCGTTCGGCGCGTACTCCGGCCGGATCGGGAAGCGCACGATCCCCGTGTTGCCGCGGAGCGCGACCACCCGCAGGTCCTCCACGTCGCGGCCCTCGAGGGCGGCCAGCGCGGTGGCGTCGCGCACGTCGGTGTTGATCACGATGGTCGCGGTGTCGCCGGGCGCGTAGCGCTCGCGGTCGGCGAGCACCTCGAGCGAGGAATAACGGTACGCGTACTCCGCGACCATCGCGTCCCACACCCAGACCGAGGTCTCGGCCGTGACGAGGTTGCCGCGCGCGTCCTCGGACTGCGCGCGGATCTCCAGGTCACCCGAGCGCCCGGCGCGCAGCGGCACGAAGCCGCGCCCGGTCGAGTCGGTGGTCACCTGCGCCTCGGCCAGCGGCCGCGCGGCGCGGGTGTAGCGCCGCTCGAGCGGATTCCAGGCGTCCTGATCGAGCGTCACCCGCACGAGCGCGCGGACCGCCTTGCCCGCGTGATCGCGCGTCGTCACCTGGATCCCCACCGGCTCGCCGGCCGCGACCACTCTCGCGAGCGGCTACACCGAGAGCGCGAACAGTCCGCGGCCGACGACGACGCTGCCGCGCCCCGACACGCGGCGCTCCGCGGGG
>DATKKO010000242.1:0-9595 GCA_035542955.1 Terriglobales bacterium | reverse complement strand
GGTCTACAGCTGGCACCTCGCCTGGGTGTGCGCCGCGTGCCTGTTCGTGGTCGCGATGGCGCGCGCCTTCGCCGCGGAGCGCGCGCCGTGGTCCGGCCGGCGGCTCGCGACGGCGGCGGCGCTCTGGGGTCTGCTCTGCGGGATCGGCATGGCGCACCACGTCACCGCGGCGCTCCAGATCCTGGCGCTGACGGCGGCACTGGCGCTCGCCGGCGCGCGGGCCGGGCTCGCGCGCCCGAAGTACCTGCTGCTCGCGATCGCCGCTTCGCTCGTGCCGCTCGCGAGCTACGCCTTCGTCGCCTGGCGCGCGTTCCACCCGGCGGCGTACCAGTGGCCCACGCTCGAACCCTCGTGGCGGGCCGTGTTCGACCACGTGCTCGGGCAGTCCTACCGCGACCTGCTCGGGCGCTTCGCGCCGACCGGAATCCAGGCCGAGATGCTGCGGCGCTGGTGCTGGCCGGTCCTCTTCCCGGCGCTGATCGGGCTCGTCGTCGCCGCGATCCGCGCGCGCGGCGCCGAGCGCGTGATCGTGGGCGGGCTGTTGGCGGCGGCGCTGCTCCAGGCACTCTACGCGTTCAACTACGGCGTGCTCGACCCCTCGTCGTACTTCGAGCCGGCGATGGCGCTCGCCCTGCTCGCGATTCCCGCTCTCGGCGCCAGTCTCGTGGCGCGCCGGCGCTCGGTGGTCGCTCCGGCGGTCGCGGTCGCGATCCTCGTCGCGGTGCCCGCGGTCTGGGGCTTGTGGGACACCGACGGCGCCCGGCGGGGCGACCTGATCGTGAGCCGGCGGATCCGCGCGCTGTGGGCTTCGCTGCCGAGCGGGCCATGCCTCGTCTTCTGGCGGCACGACATGGCGACCACGCTGCGCGTGTTCCAGATCCTCGAGCGGAGCCGCGCCGACGTCTACGCGCAGAACCCCGACGCCCTGACCTGGCCCGGGCCCCGCCGCGACTTCGAGCGGCGCTTCGGCTTCGATCCACTCGCGGGGCTCGAGCCGCTCACGGCGGAGAAGGTGGCGGCGATCCCGGACAACGTGAACCGGCTGACGCGCCTGCCGGTGGTACTCTTCGATCTCGAAGGCATCACGCTGCACACGCTGGACAAGCCGCGATCCCCCTGAACGCCGGCCGCGATCGGGAGCGGAAGCCATGAACGATCTGCACGACAGGGTCATCGTGATCACGGGCGCCAGCGGCGGGATCGGCGCCCACGTGGCGCGGCTCGCCGCGGCGCGCGGCGCCCGCCTCGTGCTGGCCGCGCGGCGCGAGCCCGAGCTGCGCGCCGTGGCCGCGGAATGCGGAGCGGAGGCGCTGGCCGTGGTCGCCGACGTGAGCCGCCGCGAGGAAGTCGGTCGCGTCCTCGCCGCCGCCCTCGAGCGCTTCGGGCGCGTCGACGTCTGGATCAACAACGCGGGGCGCGGGATCTCGAAGCCGGTGAGCCAGCTCACCGACGAGGACTGCGACGAGATGATGCGGGTGAACTGCAAGTCCGCGCTCTACGGCATGCAGGCGGTGCTGCCGCACTTCCAGTCGCGCGGGAGCGGGCACATCATCAACCTCTCCTCGATGCTCGGCCGCGTGCCCTACGTCTACGCGCGCTCGGCGTACAACGCGGCCAAGCACGCGCTGAACGCGCTCACCGCGAACCTGCGAATGGAGCTGCGCGAGCGCTGGCCCGAGATCCACGTCTCGACCGTGTCGCCCGGAGTGGTCGCCACCGAGTTCGGCGTGCACGCGCTCCACGGCGGCCCGGACTCGCGGAGCTTCCCCGGAGCGCAGCCGCCGGAGGAGGTCGCGCAGGTCGTCCTCGACCTGATCGTGCACCCGCGCGCCGACGTCTACACGCGGCCGGGCATGCGCGAGTGGGCGGCGAGCTACTACGCCGCCGAGGACATGGCCGCGGTCGAGGGGCAGCCGCCCGGCGCGAGGCGGCCCGGGCAGACGTAGCCCGCCGCACGGCGCGTCGAGTCGGCTCTTCGGCTCCTTCGCCAGCTGTGGAGTCCGAGCGCGTTGTTGACAGCCGAGCCTGAGTCGGCTGATGGGTGGACGCCCGCACAGACTACCGTGTGGGCGTTCGCGATGGTCGGAGCGCAGGAAGCAGCGCGGGGCCCGGATGCGTAGTGCTGAGGTCCGGTGGGGCACGGCGTCGCCCCGCTCGCGCAGCGGGGTCTGGATGGAGCGTTCGGCGTTGCCGTTGGTGCAGGGCCGACAGGGCCGCGTGCGTAGATGACCCAGTTCCAGGCCGGCACGCAGCTGGGCGAGGCGGCAGGGTCGAGCAGGGAGGCATTCGTGCAGGCTCCGGGAGCTGGAGACGCAGCTCGAAGGCCGAGATCCGCGCTCGCGCCGTCGAGGCGCCGCCTCCCCTCAGCCCTTCCTTCCGTACGCGACGACGTGCCACGCCATCCCCGCGACCGACGGGTCCTGACTCAGCCGCAGCACGGCCTCCGCGGTCTGGCGGAAGAAGCCCTCGTCCCACTTCCGGGACTGGCGAAGCTCTTTTGAAAGGCCGAGCAACTCCAGCCATCCGCACAGCGCATACATGCCCACGACCTCGATCCCCCGTGCGACGAGGGCGACCTTGACCTCCTCCGGCGCGACTACCCTGTACTGCTCCCCGCCGTCCGTGACGTGGTCCACGCGCGATTCGAGCAACGCGCGAGCCAACCCGGGGTCGGTCGAGAACCGATTGAGGGCCGCCCTGCATCGGTTGACCAGATAGAGGGAGAGCGTGCCATTCGGTTTCGTCACCCGTGCAAGTTCGCCGATGGCCTCGAACGCACCGATCCAACAAAGAACAAGGTCAAAGGAGTCATCGTCGCGGCGTAGTTCGTGGACGTCACATGGCGAGAGCTCCACCCGATCCAGGAGTCCCTCGCGGGAGACCTTCCGCCGCGCCACCTCCAGCATCCCCGGCGAGAGATCGCAGAGCGTGACCCGGTAGCCCAGCCGTAGGAGGGGCAGCGTGATTCTCCCCGTGCCGCCTCCTGCGTCGAGGATCCTGGCCTCTCGGTTTGCGGGCAGATGCCGTTTCAGCAGCTCCCAGTCCACGTAGTGTTCGACCGCCCCGGCGAACCGCTGGTAGTAGGCGTCGTAGTCTCGGGCATGCTCGTCCCACTTCCTGCGGATCACGTCGATCTGCCCGGCGTCGCCGACCGACATCTCAGGCCTCCCTTCGAGCGACTCGCGCCCCCGACGATGGGACCTCTAGCTGGCCAGCGCGGCGAGCAGGCGGTCGATCTTCTGCTCCTGGCACTCGAGGTGGAGGAGGATCGCCTCGATCTCCCGCTCCGCCTTCACGTTCACCTCGTAGTCCGACTCCGCGCGCTTCTCGGTGTGCCGGCTCTCCAGGTTCTGTCCGATCATGATGAGCGGCATGAGCAGGATCTGGATCATGTTCGAGATGAACAGCCACAGCACGAACGCGGGGAAGGGATCGAACCGGAGCGAGCGCGGAGCGAGCGCGTTCCACGAGAGCCAGATCGCGGTCCAGGCGAGGATGAGGATGAAGAACCCCATCGAGCCGATGTGCTCGGTGACGAGCGTGGCGAAGCGTTCGAGCGGGCTCAGGCTCTCTTCGTGCTCGCGGTTCACGTCCCGCACGGGCTTCCGCAGCGACTTCAGCTCGTGCACCGTCGGTGGGGGGCACTTCGCGTTCATGCGTGACTCCTATGGTTCGTCCTACTCCGGGATCAGCAGCACCTTGCCCGTGGTCTTGCGCGTTTCGAGCTGCCGGTGCGCCTCGGCGGCCTGCCCGAGCGGGAACTCGTGCCCGATGTGGAGCCTGAGCTTCCCGTCGCGCACCCAGCCCAGCACGTCGTTCGCGCGCGCGAGCAGCTCGGCGCGGGTCGCGACGTAGTGGTTCAGCGTCGGGCGCGTGATGAAGAGCGAGCCGAGCTGGTTCAGCCGTTGCAGCTCGAAGGGCGGCACCGGGCCGCTCGCCTGCCCGAACAGCACCATCATCCCGCGCGGCGCGAGACAGCGCAGGCTCGCGTCGAACGTCGCGCGCCCGACCGAGTCGTAGACGACCGGCAGCCCGCGCCCGTTCGTGAGCCGCTTCACCTCGGCCTCGAAGTCCTGCTCCATATAGAGGATGACCTCGTCGGCGCCAGCCGCGCGGGCGCGCTCCGCCTTCTCCTTCGTCGACACGGTGCCGATCACACGCGCGCCGCGCATCTTCGCGATCTGGCAGAGCAGCAGGCCGACGCCGCCCGCCGCCGCGTGCACGAGGCAGGTGTCCCCGGGCTTCAGCGGATAGAGCGACGTGGCGAGGTAGTGCGCGGTCATGCCCTGGAGCATGGCCGCGGCGCCCTGCTTCGTGCTCACGCCCTCGGGCAGCCGCACCAGCCGCTCGGCGGGGACAACGGCCCGCTGCGCGTACGCGCCGGGCGCGCCCTGGTAGGCGACGCGATCGCCGACGCGCAGGTCGCTCACGCCGGGGCCGAGCGCGCGGATCGTGCCGGCCGCCTCCGATCCGGGCGTCATCGGCAGCGTCATCGGGTAGAGGCCCTTGCGCTGGTACACGTCGATGAAGTTCACGCCGGCGGCTTCGATCGCCACCAGCGCCTGCATCGGTCCCGGCAACGGATCGGGCACGTCCTCGTATCGAAGCAGCTCGTGGCCGCCGTGTTCGTGGAGCCGGATCGCCTTCATCGTGAGTCCCTCCTCGTCGCGATCGTTCGTCCGGGGGAGGTCGGTCGGGGAGAGCCTACTCCCGCCGGGTCCTCGCGGCTCAGGGCTCCTCGGGCACGAAGAACGAGACGCCGCGCACGTTCTCGTCCACGCGCAGCGGGCGCTGGATCGACGGGAAGGCGCGCGCGCCGCAGTCCATGCGCTCGCAGAGGCGGCAGGTCGTGCCCAGCGGCACCACGCCGGCGAGGTTCGCGAGGTCGAAGCCGTCCGAGTAGACCAGCCGCCGCGCCCACTCGAGCTCGCAGCCCAGCTCGATCGCGAACAGCGTGGCGGGCGCGTGATAGCCGCCCTGGTGGCGCCGGATCGTGCGGGCGACCGAGAAGAAGGTCGGCCCCTCGGGCAGCCGCGAGACCTGCACCCGGAGCACGTTGGGCTGGAGGAACGCGGCGTGCACGTTGCGCAGCGGGCACAGCCCGCCCGCGCGCGGGAAGCGCACCGCGTTCGCGCTGAACTTCTTCGAGATGTTGCCGGCGATGTCCACCCGCACCATGAAGAACGGCACGCCCTCGGCGCCGCGGCGCTGGAGCGTGCACAGCCGGTGGCAGACCTGCTCGAAGTTCGCGCGGAAGCGGTGCTGGAGGACGTCGAGGTCGTAGCGCTCCTCCTCGGCCGCGCGCAGGAACGGGGCGTAGGGCATGAGCACCGCCGCGGCGAAGTAGCTGGCGAGCGCCACGCGCCCGAGCGCGCGCGCTCCGTCCGAGCCGAGCGCGGGATCGCGCACCAGCCGGTCGAGGATCTCCGTGCAGTCGAGCAGACAGATCTGGTAGGCGACCTGGAAGTTCCGTGAGCCGCGCCGCAGCACCTCCGAGAGCATGAGCGTGCGGCGCTCCGGGTCGTAGCGGCGGATCGCCCCGCGCATGTCCCCGACCTTCTGGATCCTGACCGTCACGCCGAGGTGGCGCTTCGCGTGCTCGGCGAGCGCGGTGAACAGGTCCGCGCCCTCGAGGCGGCCGTCTCGCCACGTGCGCTCGGCCTCGGCCTCCAGCTCGGCGAAGTGGTTCGCGTGGCTCTGGAGGAAGTCGCTCACCTGCTCCGGCGCGAGGCCCGACTGCGTGAGCCCCGGCACGTCGAGCCGCTCCATCGCCTGGGCGGCCAGCGTCTGCGCCGAGGTCTGCGCCGCGGCGTAGGCCTGGTGCAACCGCACGATCGCGCGCGCGGCCTCGGGGCTCGCGGTCGCGAGCTCGTTCAGTTCCGACTCGCCGGGTCCGCTTCCCTCGAAGAGCGGATCGGCGAAGACCTCGCGCAGGTCGGCGGGCAGCCGCGCGTCGTGCGTCGCGCCGAGGCTCTTCAAGTCGAGGTCGAGCACCTGCGCGAGGCGCACGAGCAGGCCCGCCGTCAGCGGCCGCCGCTCGTGCTCGATCAGGTTCAGGTACGAGGCCGAAACCTCGAGCCGCTGCGCGAGCGCCGCCTGCGAGAGCCCCGCGCGCACGCGCAAGGTGCGCACTTTCCGGCCGGTGAAGGAGGGCGTCGCCATGCCGGCAATTTACTCGATTGACCGATTGACAGTCACGCCCATTCTTTCATTGTCATCGTAATCGCCACTTTTCCAATAGCTTACTTGCCGTGCGCCGCATCCCAAGTAAAGTCGTTCACAGGATGAGGGAGGGAAGAACGGTGCGCCAAAGCGTGGTGATCGAAGGGGTCCTCGGGCCCGGCTGCGATGAGATCCTCACTCCGGGCGCGCTCGAGTTCCTCGCGGACCTCGCGCGTCGCTTCGGCCCCGGAATCGAGCGTGCGCTCGCGCAGCGCCGCGAGCGCCACGAGAGCCTCGCGAATGGCGAGCGCCTCGATTTCCTGCCCGAGACCGCGGGGATCCGCGCCGCGAGCTGGCGTGTCGCCCCGATGCCGCAGGACCTCGAGAAGCGGGTGGTCGAGATCACGGGCCCGGTGGAGCGCAAGATGATCATCAACGCGCTCAACTCGGGCGCGGACGTCTTCATGGCGGACTTCGAGGACTCGAACGCGCCGACCTGGGACAACGTGGTCCAGGGCCAGCGTCATCTCAGGGCGGCGGTGCGCCGCACGCTGACCCACGACGATCCGGGCACGGGCAAGGCGTACCGGCTGAACGAGCGGCTCGCCACGCTGATGGTGCGCCCGCGCGGGCTGCACCTGACGGAGCGCCACTTGGTCGTGGATGGCCGGCCGATCCCCGCCGCGCTGTTCGACTTCGGGCTCTTCTTCTTCCACAACGCCGCCGAGCTGGTGCGTCGCGGCAGCGGGCCCTACTTCTATCTGCCGAAGATGGAGAGCCACCTCGAGGCGCGGCTGTGGAACCAGATCTTCACCCGCGCGCAGGAGGCGTTGGGCCTCCCGCGGGGCACGATCCGCGCCGCCTGCCTGATCGAGACCCTGCCCGCCGCCTTCGAGATGGACGAGATCCTCTACGAGCTGCGCGAGCACTCCACCGGGCTCAACTGCGGGCGCTGGGACTACATCTTCTCCTTCATGAAGTCGCGCCGCGAGGACCCGGCGGCGCTGTTGCCCGACCGCTCGCAGGTCACGATGGAGCAGCCGTTCATGCGCGCCTACACCCAGCTCGCGATCCGCACCTGTCACCGGCGTGGCGTGCATGCGATCGGCGGCATGGCGGCGCAGATCCCGATCCGCGACGACCCGGCGGCGAGCGCCGCGGCGCTCGCCCGCGTGCGCGCGGACAAGCTACGCGAGGTGGGGGACGGGCACGACGGCACGTGGGTCGCGCACCCGGGGCTCGTCGCCGTGGCGCGCGAGGTGTTCGAGTCGCGGATGACCGGCCCGCACCAGCTCGACCGGCTGCGCGAGGACGTGCACGTCACGCGCGACGACCTGCTCGAGACCCCGCGGGGCACGCGCACCGAGGAGGGCCTGCGCCTGAACATCCGCGTCGGCGTGCAGTACCTCGAGGCCTGGCTGCGCGGCGCGGGGTGCGTGCCCCTCGACCATCTGATGGAGGACGCCGCCACCGCCGAGATCTCGCGCACCCAGATCTGGCACTGGATCCACCTGGGCGCCCCCCTCGACGACGGCCGGGAGGTCACGCGCGCGCTGGTCGAGCGGACGCTCGACGCGGAGCTGGCGCGCGTCTCGCGCGAGATCGGCGCCGAGCGCTTCGCCTCGGGCCGCTTCCCCGATGCCGCCCGGCTCTTCCTGCAGGTGAGCACCGCGCCGGAGCTGGAGGAGTTCCTCACCCTGCCGGCCTATGAAGTTCTCTGCGCCATCCACGACCGCCCGGCCGCCCGAGTTCCCTGATGCCGACCCCGATGGAGACGACGTCCATGGCAGCGACCGTGAAGACCCAGCCTGCTCCCGCCGTGCCGCAGCCCGCCACGCCCGTGCCCGCGCCGTGGGAGTCGTTCGCGTCGCCCGGGCGCTGGAGCGGCGTCGATCGTCCGTACGCGGCCGAGGACGTGGCCCGGCTCCAGGGCACGGTGCGGATCGAGCACACGCTCGCCCGGCTCGGCGCCGCGCGGCTCTGGGAGCTGCTCACCACGCGCGACTACGTGCAGGCGCTCGGCGCGCTCACCGGTGGGCAGGCCGCGCAGCAGGTGCGCGCGGGCCTCGAGGCGATCTACCTCAGCGGCTGGCAGGTCGCGGCCGACGGCAACCTGTCGGGGCAGACCTATCCCGACCAGAGCCTCTATCCCGCGAACAGCGTGCCGCAGCTCGTGCGCCGGCTGAACCAGGCGCTGCTGCGCGCGGACCAGATCGAGTGCGCCGAGGCGGTGAAGCTCGGCGAGCGCAACGGGAAGCGCACCACGCGGCACTGGCTCGCGCCGATCCTCGCCGACGCCGAGGCCGGCTTCGGCGGCCCGCTCCACGCCTTCGAGCTGATGAAGTCCATGATCGAGGCCGGCGCGGCCGGCGTGCACTTCGAGGACCAGCTCGCGTCGGAGAAGAAGTGCGGCCATCTCGGCGGCAAGGTGCTGGTGCCCGTCAGCCAGTTCGTCCGCACGCTGGTCGCGGCCCGCCTCGCGGCGGACGTGCTCGAAGTGCCGACGCTGATCGTCGCGCGCACCGACGCCGACAGCGCGCGGCTCGTGACGAGCGACATCGACTACCGCGACCGCCCGTTCCTCACCGGCGAGCGCACGGCCGAGGGCTTCCATCGCTACAAGGGCGGGCTCGCCTGCGCGATCGCGCGCGGCATCGCCTTCGCGCCCTACGCCGACCTCGTCTGGTGCGAGACGCAGACGCCCGACCTGAACGACGCGAAGGCGTTCGCCGAGGGCATCCGCAGCCAGTACCCGGACAAGATGCTCGCCTACAACTGCTCGCCCTCCTTCAACTGGAAGGCGAAGCTCGACGCGGCCGCGATCTCGCGCTTCCAACGCGAGCTGGGCGCGATGGGCTACAAGTTCCAGTTCGTCACGCTCGCCGGCTTCCACAGCCTGAACCACGGGATGTTCGAGCTGGCGCGCGGCTACGTGCAGCGGGGCATGCCGGCCTACGCGGATCTCCAGCAGGCGGAGTTCGCCGCCGAGGCGCACGGCTACTCGGCCACCCGTCACCAGCGCGAGGTCGGCACGGGCTACTTCGACGAGGTCACGCGCGTGATCTCGGGCGGCGCCTCGTCCACGACCGCGCTCGACGGTTCGACCGAGCGCGCGCAGTTCTAGGGCGCGGGAGGCGGACTCACACGCCGGCCGATCGGCCCGAACTCGCTCAACGACGACTCCGCCTCTTCGTGCGTGGGAACCTGCTGGAGTTCCTCGAGCGAGCGCCGTGCCTCCGCCTTTGCCTCGGCATCGTGAGTGTCAGCCGCGACGAGCTCGAGCTCGCGACGCGCGGCTGCAGCCAGGTCGAGCGCGAGCAACATGCGCGCCAGCCGGAGGCGCTCTCGGGTGCGGCGCGGATCGAGCACCGTGGCGATTCGCAGCTCCACCGCCTCCGAAAGTGTGGCCCGCAGCGCGTGGAATGCGTCGGCC
>DATKKO010000241.1:0-2653 GCA_035542955.1 Terriglobales bacterium | reverse complement strand
GCGCGGGAGATCGTCGCGCACCTCGGCGCGGCGCCGGGCACACGCGCCCCGCGCGCGGGTGCCACCGCGCTCGAGTTGGCGGTTCCCGAGCCGCCGGCGTACGACCCGGCCGAGATCTACGGCATCCTGCCGCCCGACCTGCGCACGCCCTACGACGTGCGCGAGCTGATCGCGCGGCTCGTGGACGGCTCGCGCTTCCACGAGTTCAAGGCGCGCTACGGGACGACGCTGGTCACGGGCTTCGCGCACCTCCACGGCGTGCCCGTCGGGATCCTCGCCAACCAGGGCGTGCTCTTCAGCGAGAGCGCGCTCAAGGCCACCCAGTTCATCGAACTCGCCGTCCAGCGCCGCACGCCGCTCCTCTTCCTCCAGAACATCAGCGGCTACATCGTCGGCAAGCAGTACGAGCATGGCGGCATCGCGAAGGACGGCGCGAAGATGGTCCACGCCGTGGCCAACGCCGCGGTGCCGCGGCTCACCGTGGTGATCGGCGGCAGCTTCGGCGCGGGCAACTACGGCATGTGCGGGCGCGCCTACGATCCGCGCTTCCTCTTCACCTGGCCCAACAGCCGGATCGGGGTGATGGGCGGCGAGCAGGCCGCCTCGGTGCTGGCGCAGGTGAAGCAGGCGCAGCGCGAGGCCGAAGGCCGGCCGATGAGCGACGAGGAGGTGCGCGCCTTCAAGCAGCCGATCCTCGACCAGTACGAGGAGGAGGGCAGCCCGTACTACTCCACCGCGCGGCTGTGGGACGACGGGATCATCGATCCGGCCGAGACCCGCAACGTGCTGGCTCTCGCGCTCACCGCCACGATGCAGGCGCCGATCCCGGAGACCCGCTTCGGCGTGTTCCGCATGTAGCGCGCGTCATCTCCACTCGACCTCGATATCACGGTCGGGCAGGAAGTCCGCGGCTTCGAAGACCCAGGTCCGGCTTCCGCGCGCGAGCCGGAAGGGGAAGCTGAAGCGTGTCGGCTTCGCGCCCGCGGGGAGCGTGATCTCGAAGCGCGCGCTCGTCAGCGGATGACCCCAGCTCCCGGTCGTGGTCACGATGTAGCGCGCGTAGCGCGCGTGGAGCGCCTGGCGATAGACGGCGAGCACTTCGAGCGTGTCGCGACGGGCGGGCAGGCTCCAGATCGATCCCGGCGCCTTCACCTCCGTGAAGGGAATCGCGCTCCACGCAGACGATCCCGCCGCCCGGCACTCGAGGCTCACCGTGCGCGCGCCGCCGAGGCGCGCGTCCTCCGGATAGGGATAGAGGATCGGAAAGGCGGCGCCCGATCCCGCGCAGAGGAAGCGGTACAGCCCGCGCACCTCGACCGAGTCGCCGATGATCGCGATGCGGACGACCTCGGAATGGAACTCGAGAGCACGCGGCTCGCGGATCGGCCGCGGTGGCGTCGGCCCGATGTCGGCCACCGGCGCGCGCGCCGCGGGCGGAGCGTCGTCGAAGCGCGCATCGCGAACGCCCAGGCACGCGAAGACGAGCGGCAGGCACGCGAGCGCGCGCGGAGAGAGGCGGCGCATGGGCAGCCCGTTCAACGATAGATCGACTTGAGCTGTCCCCAGCTCGATGGCCGCACCGGCACGATGAGGCCGCCGAAGGGCGTCAGCCCGCGGATTTCGGGCCCCTCGGTACCGTGGTCGCCGATGAGCCTCGCCGCCCCCGACGCCGTGTCGATCAGGTAGAGGTTCCCACCATCGAGGCTGCCGCTTCCGCCGATCAGGAATCCGGAAGCGAAGCTGAGGCTGATCAGATTCTGCACTCCGGTGCTGCCGATCACGGTCGCGGCGCCGGTCGCGGGATCGATGCGCACCAGGTCGGGGATTCCCGACTCGTCGCAGGTCGTGGGGCCGTAGGCGAGCGAGTAGAGCCCGCTCCCGCTCAACGGATCCCACGCGAGACCCCGGAGCGAGACCATCCCCGTGGACCCGATCGGCGTGAAGCTTCCGCTGACCTGGTCGAATCGATCGAGGGAGCCGGCCCCGCACGCGCGCGGGCCGACCACGGCGTAGAGCATGCCCCCCGCGGACTCGAGCCCGGTGATGCACAACCCGTCGGCGACCTGTGAGGTCGGCGGCTCGCAGAAGGTCATCAGCCCGCCGGAATAGACCGCGTACGAGCCGCTCTCGTGCCCCGTCTGCACGAAGAGCGGAGCGCCCGCCGGCATGAGAGCCGCGATCTCGTCCACCGGTCCCGTGAGCGCGCAGCGCTCCCAGGCGAACCACGTGGACGGCGCGGAACCGGCCGGGCCGACGGCCATGATGTAGAGATCGAAGATGTGGCCCTGCCCGTCGCAGGCCATCAACGAGGGGGCGAGGGGGTTGGCGCCGGCGGCCGGAGCGAGCGCGATGCACGCCAAGGTGAGCAGCAGCGAGACCAGCAGGATGGGCGCGGCGGAGCGGGGCAGGGTCACGGCGGCCTCCACTCGATTCGGGAGTGCGAGTGAGCGAACGCAACCATTGTAACGGTCGCCCCAGGCTCACACCAACGCTCAGCGCGGGCGGAGCGCGGCGCCCACCCACTCGCACGCCAGCGCGTGCAGCGGCGCGTACGCCTCCCAGGTCGATCGCGCCCAGCGGTCCACAGCCGAGGCGTACGCCTCGGGATCGTTCTCCTCGCGGGCGCAGGCGATGGTGAGCGCGCCGCGCGCGA
>DATKKO010000240.1:0-10336 GCA_035542955.1 Terriglobales bacterium | reverse complement strand
CGGCGTTCCTGCCCAAGCCGTTCGACGATTCCGAGCTGCTCGCCGTCGTGCGCCGCGTGCTGAGCCCTGCGAGGGAGTGATCGACATGGTTGCCCTGCTCGTCGTCCTTCTCATCATCGCCTTCGTCGTCGCCGACGTCCTCGTGCGCGCGTTCGCGAAGCGCCGCGAGGAGGCGCGCGCGCGCCGCGAGCGCGAGGCCGTGCTCACGACCGCGCTGCAACTCTCGTTCGCGGACGAGGCGAAGAGCCTCAAGCGCGCCGAGGTGCCGCACGCGCAGGCCCGCATCCTCGCCGTCGACGACGAGCCCGTCGTGCTCGACAGCTTCCGCAAGATCCTCGTGCTCGCCGGATTCAGCGTCGACACCGTCGAGAGCGGGCCCGAGGCGCTGAGCCTCCTGCGCTCGCGCGACTACGACTTCCTGTTCACCGATCTCAAGATGCCGGTCATGGACGGCGTCGAGGTGGTGAAGGCCGCGCGGCACCTGCGGCCCGACACCGACGTGGTCGTCATCACCGGCTACGGCAGCATCGAGACCGCCGTCGCGACCATGCAGTTCGGCGCGGTCGACTACGTGCAGAAGCCGTTCACCGAGGAGGAGCTGGTCGGGCTCGCGCGCAAGCTGCTCATCCAGCGCGAGGCGCGGCACGAGGCGCAGGCCCGGCCCACCGTGCGCGTGGTCGCGCCCTCCGTCGCCGAGATCGTGGCCGGCGGCGAGTACTGCGTGCCCGGCGGCGCGTTCGTGTCGCCCGGGCACGTCTGGGCGAGGATCGACCCGGACGGCGAGGTGCTCATGGGCCTCGACGACTTCGCGCGCAAGGTGCTGAAGCAGGTGGACCGCATCGAGACGCCCGCGCTGGGCGCGAGGGTCCGGCGCGGCGAGGTCCTGTTCCGCGCGCGGCGCGGCGAGGATGTCGCCCAGTTCCGCGCCGCCGTGAGCGGCGAGGTCACCGGCGTGAACGAGGCGCTCGCGAAGTCACCCGAGCTCGTGCTCGAGAGCCCGTACGATCAGGGCTGGGTCTGCGTCGTGCGGCCGAGCGATCTCTCCGCGGAGCTGGGCGGCCTGCGCATCGGCAAGCCCGTCGTCACCTGGATGCAGGACGAGGTCGTGCGCCTGCACCGCGAGACCCGTAACGGCGACGAGTGGAAGTGGTCCGATCTCGAAGCGCGCTTCCTCGGCCCGGGCGTGGCGCCGAATCCGGCGGCGACGGGGACCGTGTAGAGGGAGAGCGGCGATCCTAGCCGGAAGAGCTCCCCGGCAGCTCCACCGCGATCTCCAGCCCGCGAGGCTCGCGCGCCCGCGCGGACACCGTGCCGCCGTGGCGCTCCACGATCTCGCGCACGATGGCGAGGCCGAGCCCCGAGCCGCCGCGGTCCGTCGCGGCGCCGCTGCGATCCACGCCTCCGCGCTCGGACGCGTCGCCTGTGGGCGCGTCCACGCGAGCGCCTGCGCCCCGGTAGAAGCGCTCGAACGCGTGCGACAGGTCCTCGGCCGGCAGCCCCGGGCCGTCGTCGCGCACGGTGAGCCGATAGCCGGCGGGCACTGAATCCAGTGCCAGCTCGACGCTCCCGCCCTTCGGCACGTAGCGGAGCGCGTTCACGAGCAGGTTCTCGAGCACCTGCTCCAACCGGTGGCCGTCCGCCTCGATCCACGCCTCGGCCGGGCTCTCGCTCCACCCCAGCCGGAGCCCCGCGGCGGCGAAGCGCGGCTGGAATCGCTCGGCGGTGTTCCGGCAGAGCGCGGCCCAGTCGAGCCGCACCTTCTCGAGCGGCGAGGCGCCGGCCTCGAGCCGCGCGAGGTCGAACAGATCGCGGATCAGCCGGTCGAGCCGGCGTGATTCCTCGAGCACGCCGCGCACGTAGCGCCCCTGCTCCTCGTCGGATTTCGGCACGCCGGGGTCGAGCAGGGTCTCGGCGTAGCCGCGGATCGAGGTGAGCGGGGTCGCCAGCTCGTGCGTGATGTCGGCGAAGAGCTGACGCCGCTGGTGCTCGGTCGCTTCGACGCGCGCCCGCGCCTCGGCGAGTCGCTCGGTCATGCGATCGAGCCGCTGCGCGAGCCGCCCGATCTCGTCGCCCCGCGGATCGCCGATGCGCACGGAGAGATCGCCGTGCGCCACGCGGGCGGCGAGCAGCTCCATCGCGCGCAGACGCCGCACGAGCATGCGCACGACGACGAACGCGACGAGCGCCGAGGCGATGAGCGTCACGGGCAGGAACAGCAGCGCGCTCGCGGGCTCGAAGAAGAGCGCGGGTCCGCCGCGCGGCCAGAGCGGGCGCACGACGGCGACCTCGCCCAGGTGCTGCGAGCCGCGGATCACGGGCCGCGTGACGGTGATGTCGTGTCGCTCGGGAAGCCGCGGGGCGCTTCCTCCTCCCGGCGGGCGCGGGCCGCGTTCCTGCCCGGGCGGCCGCTCGGAGAACGGCGGCCGCTCGCCGGGCGGCGGACCGCCGGGCACAGCCCCGCTCAGGATGCGATCGAGGAAGCGCCCGCGGTCGGGCGGATCGGTCAGTCTCCAGGTCGAGCCCTCGCGATAGGCGATGACGCCGGGACCCGGACCGAGCGCCGCGCGATGCTTCTGGAGCATCGCCTGGAGCTCGGGCATGCCGGGCGCAGGTGCGGCTGCGATCTCGGCGGCGAGGCCCGAGGCAGCCAGCTCCGCGCGCGTCCTCTGCTCGCGCTCCTCGAGCGGCCGCAGCACGGCGACCGCGATCAGCACCTGCACGAACGAGCCGATGACGATCGCGAGCAGGAACAGGCCCGAGATCGTCCAGAACAGGCTGCGCCCGCGGCGGGTCGCGACGGCGATCGGTTCGTCCCCGCGCGGGCTCTCGTCCACGCCGCGCGCGCGCGCGGGGCGCTCGCTCTCGCGGCCGGGAAGAGGAGCGCTCATCGCGCGGGCGCCCCGCCGCGCGGCGCGCATTCGACGCCGCGGCTCACGACACGGGCTCCGGGAAGCGATAGCCCGCGCCCCAGACGGTCTGCACGTAGCGCGGCTTCGCGGGATCCGGCTCGAGCTTGCGCCGCACGCGGCTCACGAGGCTGTCGATCGAGCGGTCGTCCACGACGCGATCGCTGCCCCAGACGTGATCCATCAGCGCCTCGCGGCTGAACACGCGCCCCGGGCGCGAGGCGAGGAAGTAGAGCAGGTCGAACTCGAGCGTGGTGAGCGGCACCGATTGCCCCTCGCGCTCGACCGTGCGCCGGCTGGGATCGATGCGCAGCCCCTCCAGCTCGAGCACGCGCTCGGTCACGGCGCCGCTCGAGCGCCTGAGCAGCGCGCGCACGCGCGCGACCAGCTCGGCGGTGCTGAACGGCTTGGTCACATAGTCGTCGGCGCCGATCTCGAGCCCGAGCAGCTTGTCGCTCTCGCTGCTGCGCGCGGTCACGATCAGGATCGGCACGTCGCTCTCGCGGCGGATGCGGCGCATGAACTCGAGGCCGTCCAGCCCGGGCAGCCCGAGGTCGAGCACGATCAGCGCCGGCTTCGCGCGCGCGAAGTCGGCGAGCGCGCGGCCGCCGTCGGGGGAGGTCTGGCATTCGAACCCCGCGGCCTCGAGATTCTTCACCATCACGTCCGCGATGCGCGCGTCGTCCTCGACGATCTGGATGCGCTGCTTCATTCGTGCCCTCGACTTCTCCGCGGCCGCTCGCGGCGCCCGCTTCCCGCGGCCGCACACGGAGAACTTAGCGGTCCCATGTGGCACAGATATGACAGCCCTGTGGCCGATGGTGGCCGGCGCTCACCCGAATTTGCCGAGCGCCCACCACATCTCTGCCACACGGCCCGAGTATACCCTCCGTGTGAGGCGGGCCACGGCCCCGGGCGATTCGGAGACGCGTCCGAGTCCCGCGGTCCGACGGGGGGCTCTCGCCGGGCGGAGAGTCCCCCGGCCCTCCCAACTCCTGCGGGGCATTCGAGGCCGCGCGTTCCGTATCCAGGCGAGTGGACACCTCGCCGAGAGCGTTCCATCGAGGAGGTTCGTGATGATCCGTCGAGTCCTTCTGGGCGGCGCCGTGATCGCGACCATGCTGGCCGCGGGCACCGTGATCACCGCGCGCGCCGCCGACACGAAGCGTCCCCCCGATCTCACAGGACAATGGCGTCTGGATCCGAAGCGCAGCGACATGCCCGGACCCCAGGGCGCCGGCACGCGCGGATCGCGCGGAGGTTGGGGCGGTGGCCGCGGCGGCGGAGGCGGTGGTTGGGGCCGCGGCGGCGGTGGTGGCAGCGGATTCCCCGGAGGCGGAGGAGGATTCCCTGGCGGCGGCGGTGGCTGGGGCGGCCGTCGCGGCGGAGGTGGCTATGGCGGCGGCGGTGGTCCGCCTGAGGGCGGTCCTCCCGAAGGCGCGCCTCCCGAGGGCGGGCCGGGCGGCGATGAAAGCGGAGCGCAGGCTCAGGGCCAGCGTCAGGGCCGGGGCACGCGGCTGCCCGACCTGATGCACGTCACGGAGACTCCGGAGATGGTGAGCCTCGAGGACTCGACCGGCGCGGTGCTGCAGGAGATCGTGACCGTGGCCGGCCAGGACACGATGGCGCACGCTCCCGGCGCATGGGTGATGGATGGCGAGTGGAAGGGCGACAAGCTCGTCGTGCAGCGCGAAGGCCCGCGCGGCGGGAAATCGACGACCACGGTGAGCCTCGAGGGCAAGGGCGATCTGCTCGTGATCCAGACGAAGATGGAAGGCACCGGCGACATGCCGGCGCGCGAGTTCAAGCGCGTCTATCAACGGGTCAAGGACTGACCCGCTGGCCCGGGCCGTTTCCGTCTCGTGGGTTGATGGACGGTCCGGGCCAGGCCGCTCGGGATGGGCCGGCTCCGGTCGGAGCCGGCCCGGAGCTCCCGAAGAAGAGTCTCCCCACACGCTTGACGGGGGCTGGACAACTCGACGCGAGGTCGCGGCCCACTGTGGCCGCGTATGCGCACGAGCTTCCCCCATCGATGGAGAACCAGACGTGACCATGTTCGGGCTTCTTCTCCTGGCGGTCGTTGCCTCGAGGCCGGGCATTGCGAGCGCGGCGGTCGTAACGCCGGCCCCGGCCACCACGACCATCGCGACGCTCGCGGCGGCGGCGGGCGACACGACCGCGCGCCCGATCACGCTCGACGAAGCCGTGGCGATGGCCGAGCGCAACGCGCCCTCCGTGATCCAGGCGGAGGGCCAGCGCCGGACGAGCGCGGCCGGCGTGCGCGCGGCGTACGCCTCGTTCATTCCTTCGTTGAGTCTCTCGGCCGGAGCGTCCCGGCAGTTGCAGAAGGGTCAGACCCAGTACCAGAGCGGGCAGGCGCTGCCGCCGGCTTCCGAGCCGTGGACCTACAACGCGGGGCTCTCGGCGAACGTGGATCTGTTCCTCGGCGGCCGCCGCTTCTTCGATCTCGCCCAGACGCGCGCGCAGGTCGGCGTGGCGAACGCGAACCTCGTCACGCAGCGCTACGACGCGGTGCTCGCCGCGAAGCAGCAGTTCTTCGCCGTGCTCGCCGCGCGCGAGTCCGAGCTGGCGGCGCGCGCGCAGCTCGAGCAGGCGCAGCAGCAGCTCCACGCCTCGGTGCTCCAGCTCCGCGCGCGGCTCGTGACCCGCTCCGACTCGCTGCGCTCGGAGATCGCGGTGCACAACGCGCAGCTCGCGGTGACGCAGTCACGGGTCGCGCTCGACCAGGCGAACGCGTCGCTCACGCGCGCGGTCGGCGCGCCGAGCCCGGTCACGGCGGCGAGCGACTCGCTTCCGCCCGAGGGGCTGGCGGTCGACGACCCCGCGCTGCGCGCGCTCGCGCTGAACGGCCCGCTGGTGCGGCAGTCGGCGGCCTCGCTCGACGCGGCCCGCTCGGCGCTGCGCAGCTCGTGGACCACGTACCTGCCCACGCTGAGCGCGGGCTATGCGCGCCGAGGCAGCGGGATCGATCCGGGCTTCACGCTCAGCCCGGCAAACTCCAGCTACAACGGATCGTTCACGCTCTCGCTCTCGTTCCCGATCTTCGATCAGCTTCAGCGCCAGCAGCAGGTGACGCAGGCGCAGGTCGCGCGGGACGAGGCCGAAGCGGCCGCGCGCGACACGCGGCTCGCGGCCCTGGAGAGCCTCACGCAATGGCTCGGCGCCTACCACGCGGCCGAGGAGCAGGTCCAGCTCCAGAGTGCGACGCTCCAGGCCGCGGAGGAGGACTTACGCGAGCAGACGGTCAAGTACAAGCTCGGCACCTCGACGCTGCTCGACGTGCTGACCTCGCAGACCACCCTGAACCAGGCGCGTCACGACCTCATCCAGGCGCGTTACAACCAGCGCGTCGCCAAGGCGCAGCTCGAAGCGCTGGTGGGACGGAACCTGTGACCGGCTCGAGCATGACGTCGCGCGGCGGCCGCCCCGCCGCGGGGAGTGACACATGAACGAACGCCCGTCCGGCCGCCGCTGGCTGCGGCCCGGCCCACTGATCGCCGCGGTGGTGGTGATCATCGCCGTGCTGCTGACGGCGCGCTTCGTCTTCCACCGGCGTCCGAAGGCGATGGAGATCCCGGTCGAGCAGGTCGGCCGCCGCAGCATCGAGCAGACGGTGCAGGCCACCGGCACGGTGCAGCCGGTCGAGACCACCGAGATCCGCTCGAAGGCGTCGGGGCAGATCCTGCGCATGCCGGTCCAGATCGGATCGGTCGTGCACACCGGCGACCTGCTCGCACAGATCGACACGGTGAACGTGGAGAACCAGTACCGCGAGGCCGCCGCGGCCGTCGCGGCGGCCCGCGCGAACGTGACGATCACGAAGGCGCAGAAGGCCCGCGCCGACGAGCTCTTCTCCCAGGAGGTGATGACCGCCGACCAGCACGAGGCGGCGGTGCTCGCCTATGCGAATGCGCAATCGCAGCTCGCGAACGCCGAGGGGAGTCTCTCGAACGCGAAGCAGGCGCTGGTCGACGTCGAGGTGCGGGCCCCGTACGACGGCACGATCATCGAGCAGGACGTCACGAAGGGGCAGGTGATCGCCTCGGCCACGCAGTCGCCGAGCGGCGGCACCCTGCTGTTCAAGATGGCCGACCTGAACCGCGTGCAGATGCAGGCGCTGGTGGGGGAGACCGACGTCGGCAACGTGCGCGCGGGCATGACCGCCACGGTCACGGTTGACGCGTTCCCCAACCGGCCGTTCCGCGGGCAGGTCGAGAAGATCGAACCGCAGGCCGTGATCCAGCAGTCGGTCACCATGTTCCCGGTGCTCATCTCGATCTCGAACGAGAACGGGCTGCTGCTGCCCGGCATGAACGGCGAGGTCACGATCTCGATCGCGCGCGCGAACGACGTGTTGGCGGTGCCCCTCGACGCGGTGCGCACGATGCGCGAGATGCCCGCGGTGGCGGCGGCGCTCGGCATGAACGCCGATTCCGTGCGGGCGCAGGTGCAGCGCGAGGCGATGGCGGCGAGGGCTGCCGCGGACTCCGCGGGGGGCCGGGCGGGCCGCGACGCGGCCGGCGCGGATTCGGCGCGCGCGCGCGGCGCGTGGGCTGCACGCGGCGCGAGCGGGCAGGGCGGAGGCCGCGGCTTCGGCGCAGGCGCGGGACAGAATGCGCAGGCCGGCGGCCGCAGCGGCGCGGGGCGCGGATCGTTCGCGGGCGCCGGCCGCAGCGGCGGCTTCGGTGGCGGCTTGTTCGGCGGGTCGTACGCAGCCGGGGGCGCGGGCTCAGGCGGCGGCAATGGACGCGGACAGATGCAGGTCACGTTCGTGCAGACCGCGGACGGCTTCGAGCCGCGGGTCGTGCGCCTCGGCGTGAGCGACTTCGACTACGCGCAGGTCCTCTCGGGCCTGAAGGAGGGCGACGAGGTGGCGCTGCTGAGCGTGGCCGAGATCCAGGCGAAGCGACAGCAGCAGCAGCAGCAGATCCGGCAGCGCATGGGCGGCGCGATGCCGGGCACGGGCACGGGGACGGGCGGCGGCGGGCGCAGCAGCGGCGGCACCCGCGGCGGGGGCGGCGGACCGCCTCCCTGATCGGAGGTCGAGATGCTCTTCGGCGAGACCATCAGCGTCGCCCTCGAGGCGCTCGCGGCGAA
Source organism: Terriglobales bacterium (assembly GCA_035542955.1). Taxonomy (GTDB): domain Bacteria; phylum Eisenbacteria; class RBG-16-71-46; order RBG-16-71-46; family RBG-16-71-46; genus JANXPZ01. The sequence continues at coordinate 2,312 of DATKKO010000240.1, read as the reverse complement.
CAAGCTGCGCTCGTTCCTCACCATGCTCGGCATCGTGATCGGCGTGGGGGCGGTGATCACCATGGTCGCGCTCGGCCGCGGCGCGCAGCAGTCGGTCAACGCGCGCATCGCCTCGCTCGGCACGACGCTGATCAGCGTGATGCCCGGGCAGGCGCGCACCGCGGGCGGCATCGCGTCGGCGGCGGACCGCGCGCCGCTCACGCTCGAGGACGCGCAGGCGGTCGAGGATCGCGCCACCTACGTGGTCGCGGTCCAGCCGGAGATGTCGCGGCAGCTCCAGGTGCAGTACCAGGACCAGAACACGAACACCTCGGTCGTGGGCGTCTCGGCGAACTACCCCGACGTGCGCAAGTTCACGGTGGCCGCCGGGCAGATGTTCACGAACGCCGACAACGCCGCGAAGCGCCGCGTCGCCGTGCTCGGGGCGCAGACGCTCGAGGACCTGGGTTTCGGCTCGCCTCAGGCGGCGGTGGGCGCCCAGATCCGCGTCAACAGCGTGCAGTTCCAGGTGGTGGGCGTGCTCACCTCGAAGGGGCAGGGCGTCGGCTTCTTCAACGCGGACGACCAGGTGCTGATCCCGATCCAGACCGCGCAATACCGGCTGCTCGGCGGCGACCGGCTGCGCTCGATCAACGTGCTCGCTCCGACCGAGAACGACGTCCCAGTCACCATGGCCGAGGTCGAGAAGATCCTGCGGCGCGCGCACCGCCTGCGCCCCGGGCAGGACGACGACTTCCAGATCCGCAACCAGTCGGACTTCCTGCAGACGCTGGGCGAGACGACGCAGGTGTTCACGCTGCTGCTCGCGGGGATCGCGGCGGTGAGCCTGCTCGTCGGCGGCATCGGCATCATGAACATCATGCTGGTGTCCGTGACCGAGCGGACGCGCGAGATCGGCGTGCGCAAGGCGCTCGGCGCCACCCAGCGGAACATCCTGCTCCAGTTCCTGATCGAGGCGCTGGTGCTGTGCCTCGCGGGCGGCGTGATCGGCATCCTGTTCGGCGCGGGAGCCGCGGTGCTGCTGCGGCAGCTCTTCCACTGGAGCACGTCCGTGGGGCCGTCCTCGGTGCTGATCGCGTTCTCGTTCGCGGCGGCGGTGGGCGTCGTCTTCGGCGTCTGGCCCGCGCGGCGCGCGGCCGCTCTCGACGCGATCGAGTCGCTGCGCTACGAGTAGCGCGGGGCGCGCCTGGTGCGCCCGTGAACGCAGCCCGCTTGCCCCTCCTTCAGACGGAGCCTAAGGTCTGCGTTCGCGCACACCGAGGGGAGGCCCGGCCATGGAGTTCACGCTCGCGAGCTACTACCGCTGCTGGTATCAGTTCGAGAAGGACGCCCACGCGAAGGTCCTGTCGGCGCTGGAGGCCGTGCCCGGGCCGCGGCGCTCGACCCCCGAGTACCGCAAGGCGCTCGGACTGGTCGCGCACATCGCCGCCGCGCGCGAGCTGTGGCTGTTCCGGCTCGGCGCGATCGCCGAGGGGCCCCGCGAGCTGATCCCGGGCGAGCTTCCGATCGAGGAGATCCGTGAGCAGCTCGACGCCGTGGAGACGGCGTGGAGCCGCTATCTCGAGGACCTCGACGACGCGCAGCTCACGCAGTCCATCCGCTACCGCAGCACCGAAGGGCCGTGGTTCAAGAGCACGCGCTCCGACATCCTGACCCAGCTCTTCGGCCACTCGGCCTACCATCGCGGGCAGATCGCGCTCCTGCTGCGATCGATCGGCGCGGCCCCGGCGATCACCGACTACATCGTCTGGTCGCGCGAGAGCATCGAGCCACCCGGGGGCGCGGCCGGCCGCTGAGCACACGACCCGTGCCCGCCCCCGTGCGTCAGCCCAGAGCCGCAGCGCGTCCGGCGAAGGCGACGTCCGTCGCCGCGCCGGACACGCGCGCTGCGCGCGTGGGCGCCCCGCCGCTCGCCTGGTCGGCGGCGGTCGGCGCGGTCTTCGCCGCGATCTACCTCGCGCTCGCGCCCGCCGTCACCGGACCCAAGGACAGCAGCGAGTTCACGCTGGCTCTCGCGCTCGGGACGGCCGCGCACCCGACCGGCTACCCGCTCTTCATCCTGCTCGGGCACCCCTTCGTGCTCGTGCTCCACGCGCTGGGAGCGACCTGGGCTTACGCCGCCAACGCGTGGAGCGCCGCGGGCGCCGGCGTGGCGATGGGACTGCTGCACGCGCTGGGGGCGCGGCTGGTGCCTCCCGGCGTCCGGCTCGCGCGCTCGCGCCGCTTCGCGCTCGCGTTGATCCCGGTCGCGCTCTTCGGCACGAATCCGGTGTGGACGCTCGACGCCGTCATGGTCGAGGTCTACAGCTGGC
>DATKKO010000239.1:0-8390 GCA_035542955.1 Terriglobales bacterium | reverse complement strand
GCCGCCGCGGTGGTGGCGGGCAAGAGCGCGTGGGCGATGCAGCCCTCCGGCACGAACATGGTGAAGACCGTCGCCGACGCTAGCGCCGCGCGGTTCCACGAGGCGTACGTGGGCGTGGCCGCGTTCCTCGGCCTGCTCGGTGGCTTCATCAGCGGCAGCGAGACCAGCAGCATCGCCATGCTCTCGAAGCTGCACTTCGACACCTTGGCGCAGGTGTTCGCCGGCGCCGAACCGGGGCGGCTGCTCGAGATCTGTCTGCTGGTCGCGGCGGTGAGCGGGATCGGCGGGGGTCTCGCCTCGGTGATCAGCCCGGCCAAGCTGCAGAACGCGGCCGCCGTGATCGACCGGATCGGCCTCGAGGGTCAGGTCATCCGCGCGACCGCGGTGATCGCGCTGCTGATGGTGCTGGCCGCGGCGGCGATGACCTTCGTCTTCGTGGCGAGGATCTAGGCTCCGTCCAGACTGCGGCTAGAGCGGGAACATCCTCTTGAAGCTGTAGGTCACCTCGCCGCGGAAGAACCAGCCGGCGTCGCTGCCGGCGTAGTAGTCGCCCGGCTTCAGGTACTCGATCAGCAGGTGCCCGCGCCAGAGGTCGTTCGCCTTCACGTCGGCCCGCGCCTCGAAGAGATCGCCGCGATGGGTTCCGGCCGCGAACACGCTGGCCTTCCCCGGCGACGGGTGAAAGGCGTCGAGCCGGTAGTAGGTCGCGCGCAGGCCCACCGGCTTCCAGGGCGCGGCCGTGACCTCGGCCTGCCACATCGCGAGGTCGGTCCAGTAGGCGGCAGAGCGTTCGCCGGCCAGCGTGTAGACCATCATCTCGCTCCACTTGGGCCAGCGCGAGAAGAGCGGGTCCCATCCCTCGTACGCCGGCGTGGCGGGATCGTCGCCGGAGAGTCCGGTCCAGCCCAGCAGCAGCGCGGGGCTCGCCTTCCACTTCGCCCAGGTGTGCTTGAGGCTCGCCGTGCCGCCCCCACCGCGCACGTCGGTCGCCGGCTGCTGGGACCCGAGCTGCCCCGCCAGCTCGGCCTTCGCCTCCCACCCGGCTCGGGGCTGGAGGACTGCACGAGCGCCCAGCGTGTGGATCGCGCGATCCCGCACCGTAGGTCGTATGTCCCCGGCCTCGGTCTTGAAGACGTAGTAGGCCTCGAGCGTCGTGTTCCTGCACTTCGTGTCCGTGCCGTAGGCGACGAAGGCGCGCTCGTTCGACTCCTGCAGCGGCTTGTTCTTGTTGTCGAAGCGCGGCAGGTACTCGTCGTGGACTGGATCGGAGATCACATACAGATCGAGCCGGCTCTTCTCCGCGGCGTAGCCCAGAGTCGCCGCGTTGAAGTACTGCGTGCGCGAGCCGTCGAGCGGGGTCGCGTCGAAGAGAAGCAGGCCGTCGCCGCGGGTGATGTTCTGGCGGCCGATTCGGGCGGTCACGCCATCGGCGAAGCGGTAGTCGAGGTAGAGCGTCTCGAAGATCGTCTCGTCCGGGTAGAAATCGGTCACCGGGTGCGTGATCCGGCGGCTCTCGTTGTTGAGCCCGACGTTCAGCTCGAGCCTCGAGCCCCGGTCGTACTTCGCCCAGAGGCGCGTGCGGTAGCGCCACTGGTGGCGCGCGTCGTCGAGCCCCGCGTTGAAGTCGACGATGTTGTCCCAGTTCTCGCTGCGCACCCTCTCCTCGAAGCCCAGCTCGAGCTTGCCGCCAGGCGGCGCATCGGCGGCGCGTGCTACGGAGACCGTGAACGCCGCGCAGGGGAGCACGCAGAAGAGAACCGAAACGAAGAGGGAGGCGAAAGGAAGCGGGCGCTTGCGCGCGGCGGATGCTGGGAGCGCGGCCATCATGTGGCTGACGTTAGCCTGCGCGCGGCGCGGTCGCAAGCCGCGGCGGGCCGCGGCGGGCGCGACTTGTTCGCTCCCCGCGCGGCCGCTAGACTGCGCGCCGATGCGACTTCCCGCCGCAGGACATCCTCGGCTACGGGCACGTCAGCCCCACGCACCAGGGGCGCGCCACGGGCACATGCGCCACGTCGCGGCTGAAACCCCGGCCCCGGCATCGTCATGAACCCCGTCGCGGCAAGGAGCGGATCGACCATGGCCCTCGTGAATCGCGGCTTCGCCCTGACCTGGCTGGGTCACAACACCTTCAAGCTCGTCACCCGCGGCGCACGCACCGTGCTGCTCGATCCCTGGGTCGAGCAGAATCCGGCGTGCCCCAAGGAGCAGAAGACCTTCGACCGGATCGACGTGATCACCATCACGCACGGTCACGGCGACCACATCGCCGACGCCGTGACGCTGGCGAAGAAGTTCAAGCCCGCGGTGATCTGCAACTACGAGATCGGCCTCTACCTGAGCAAGAAAGGCGTGTCCGGGATCGTCGGCATCAACAAGGGCGGGACCACCGAGGCGGCGGGGCTCAGGTTCACGATGGTGCAGGCGCTGCACTCGAGCGGGATCGAGGACGGCGGTCAGGTGATCTACGGCGGCGAGGCCGCCGGCTTCGTGATCACGCTCGAGGACGGCACGCGCATCTACAACGCGGGTGACACCGGCATCCATGCCGAGATGGCCCTGATCGGCGAGCTGTACGCGCCCGACATCGCCCTGCTGCCGATCGGCGACTTCTACACCATGTCGCCGCGCGAGGCGGCGCTCGCCGCCCGCATGCTCAAGCCGAAGTGGATCGTGCCCTGCCACTACGGCACGTTCCCCGTGCTCGCGGGGACGCCCGACCAGCTCCGCGAGGAGCTGAAGAAGCTGCAGGTGACGAGCGAGGTGGTGGCGCTGCGGCCGGGAGAGACGCTGAGCTAGAAGAAGCGAGCCGCGCGGGCGTCCGAACGGCGGCTGTCCCGCCCATGTCGAGTGCAGGGGCGGTGGGCGCGACCTCGAAGCGAAGCTCCGGCGCAAATGACCGCTTCACCCCCTCGGCCTCCTCACGAAACCGGAGTAGACACAGAGCAGGAAGAGGCCGAAATGGATGACGGAGCCGCCGGCGCTGAGCTGGGGCGTCTCGACGAAGGTCGTCCCCAACAGTGGCACTGAGACTCGAGCGAGATAGAGATAGAACAAGACGCCGGATGACACGAAGAACGCCCCCGCCAGGAACTTGCGGACGTCCCTGAATCGCCACGCGAGGTAGAGGCTCCCTGCCGCCATGACGACTCCCGCGGCGACATCGAGGAACACAATCATGTTCTCCTCCTGCGGCGGTTGACGCGCTCTCTTGTCAGATTGCCTTCCCTACACCTTCGCCGTCGCCAGCGCGAGCATGTCGTACAGCCCGTGCACCGCGATCGCGGCGGTCGTGCTGCTCCGCTGGCGGATCGCGCCGAGGATGATCCCGAAGACGAAGATCGAGGCGATCCCGTACCACGAGTACTGCACATGCAGCGAGGCGAAGACCAGCGACGTGAGCACGATCCCGAGCCGCGGCTGGAGCGCCCCGCGCATCGTGATCTCCTCGCCGACGCCGGCGCTCACGCCCAGCAGCAGCATCTGGCCCGCGCCCATCGAGTGCGCGAGCACCTGCGTGAAGTGCTGATCTCCCGCCCACAGCGCGGGGAACATCGTCCGCTGGATCCATTCGCTGCCGGTGTTGAAGACCCAGAGCGCGGCGACGCCGAGCGGGATCACCAGCGCGTCCGCGGACCGGAGCCCGCGCAGCCCGAGCCGGTCCAGCGCCTCGCGCCAGGAGCGCCGGACGAGCCAGCCGACCGAGCCGAACGCGAGCATGACGTAGCCCACGAGGCTGCCCGAGAGCCCGCCCGTGGTGACGAGCAGGTTGGGCTGCTCGAGCGCGGAAGCGAGCAGGCCGCGCACCGCGAACCAGGCGGAGGGCGCGAGCAGCAGCGAGAAGAGCACGAGCCGCGCCGCGAGCTTGCGCGTGAGGTTGGGCGGACCGTCGCGGAACAGCGCGCGGGAGAGGAGATCGCCGACCGGAGGGAGCCACCCCAGGAAGCAGAGCAGAGCGCCCCCGCCGGCGATCGCCGACACCGCGATCCGCATCGGCGGCGGGAAGTCGCTGCGCATCAGGATGCCCGCGAGAGTGCCGAGGAAGACGACGCCGCTGGCCGAAGGGATCCAGCTCACGAGCAGGTGGACGAGACGCCAGTCCTCGTGCGCGTCGGCGCCCTGCGCGGTGATGAACAGGCCGGCAACGGCGATCAGCAGCGCGGTGTCGGTCTGGCCGAGGAGAAGCGCGGCGAGGCCGAGCGTGAAGACGATCGCGAGCCAGGGGAAGAACCCGGGCGGGGAAAGCTCACGCACGACTTCGTGCCACGAAGGCGGCCGTTCGGAGACCGTTTCGTGCTCGAAGCGCCGGAGAGCCTCGGCCAGCGGCGGCTCGGGCAGGGCCGGCTCGGCGCCCGCGGGATGCTCGCCCTCCGTCTGGGGGCGCGGTCGATCCGGCGGCCAGGTCTCCGAGGCCGGCTCGTCCTCTGGCCGCGACCCGTCCCGCGGCGGCTCTTGATTCTCGTCGCTCATCCGGCGAGCATAGCGGCACCGGAAGGGGGGCGCCACGCGTGAACGTCCGCATCCTGTTCTTCGCCCAGGCGCGCGAGCGCGCGGGGCGCGCGAACGCCGAGCTGTCGCTGCCCGAGGGCAGCCGTCTCGAAGACGCTCTGGCGGCGCTGGCCCGCGACTATCCGGCGCTCGATCCGCTGTGGCCGCATCTCGCGGTCGCGGTGGATGGCCGGATCGCGCGGCCGGGAACCCAGCTCGCGGAGGGCTCGGAGCTGGCGCTGCTGCCGCCGGTGAGCGGAGGATGACCATGCCCGGAACACGAAGCGCGCAGCCACGGGTCACCTGCAAGCCGCTCACGCCCGAGCGGTGGAAGGATCTCGAGCGGCTCTTCGGTCCGCGCGGCGCGTGCGCGGGCTGCTGGTGCATGTGGTTCCGGCTCGCCGCCCGCGACTTCGCGGCGCGGAAGGGCGCGGGCAATCGTCGCGCGCTGAAGCGCCTGGTCGACGCGGGCGAGCCCACGGGCCTTCTCCTCTACGCGGGCGCGGAGCCGGTCGGCTGGTGCGCGCTCGCGCCCCGCGCGGTCTATCACCGGCTCGAGAACTCGCGCGTGCTCGCGCCGGTGGACGATCGCCCCGCCTGGTCGGTGCCCTGCTTCTTCATCGCGCGCGGCTGGCGCAGGCGCGGGTTGACCTCGTTCCTGCTCGAGCAGGCGAAGCGCGAGGCGGCCCGGCGCGGCGCCGAGCTGCTCGAGGGCTATCCCACCGAGACGCGCGGCGCGATGGCCGACGCCTTCCTCTATATCGGCGCGGCGAGCGCGTTCCGGAACGCGGGCTTCCGTGAGGCCGCGCGCCGCTCGCCGATCCGCCCGATCATGCGCTGCGAGCTGCGTGCAGGGAGGTCCCGCCCGCGGGGCGCAGGCGCGGGCGCTGCGCCCGCGCGCCGCTCGGCCTCGGCGCGGGGGAATGCGAAGCGCGCGCGACCGGCGCGGCGGAGCGCTCGTGCCTGAGCTGCTCGCGGGGCCGATCCCGGTCGAGCGCCTGCTCGCCGAGGCGGCGCGCCCCGAGTGCGGCGCGGTCGTGCTTTTCCTCGGCACGACGCGCGATCGGCACGAAGGGCGCCGGGTCACGCGTCTCCACTACGAGGCCTATCGGCCCATGGCGCTCGAGGCGCTCGGGCGCATCGAGCGCGAGACGGGCGAGCGGTTCGCGGTCGCCTCCTGCCGGATCGTGCACCGGCTGGGCGAGGTGCCGCCCGCGGAGGCCAGCGTGGCGGTCGTGGTGGCGGCCCCGCATCGCGACGCGGCGTTCGAGGCGTCGCGCTGGGCGATGGACGAAGTCAAGCGCGCCGCGCCGATCTGGAAGAAAGAGCTGTACGATGACGGATCGGGCGGCTGGGTCGAGGGCGCCGAGCTGAAATAGAGCGCGCGGGAAGCGCGCGAGGGGATCGGGCCATGAGAAGGCCGCTCCAGGTCGCACCGATCGTCGTCGCTCTGATGCTCACCGCTGCCTTCGCCGGGGCCGCCGGCCGGAGCGCTTCCGGAACACGGGCGAGTCCCCATCACGTCCGGCTCCGCGCCGCGCCGGCCGACTCGAGCGCGCGCGGGGACTCCATGCCGGGTCTCGACCGCGAGGCGCTCCGCCGCCTGCCCCTGCGCGGTGTGATCGAGGCCGTGGACCAGATCGCGATCGCGCCGAACGCCTGGAGGAGCTTCGTGCTCGCGCCCGCGCCCGGGCCGCTCCCGAACCTACGCGGCGGCGCGGTGGAGAACACGGCGTATCAGGTGGACGGCTTCTCGTGCGTGGATGCCTTCACCGGGCTCCCTCATCTGGAGCTGCCGCAGGAGGCGATCGCCTCGATCACGTTCGATCCGGGATTCAGCGCCCGTTACGGCCGCGCCACCGCGGGCGTGGTGCGCATCGACACGCGCGAGCCCGCCAGCGTCGGCCTCCGGATGGACGCGGAGGCGGTGACGGATGCGCCCGCGACCTGGGCGGGCTCGGAGCGCATCGGGCTCGAGACGTACGAGGCCGCGCTCGGCGGGCCCCTGATCGAGGGCTCGGACTGGTTGAAGCTGTTCGCCGCGGGCCGGCGCCACTGGGCCGGCGATCGCGCGCCGGGCTTCGTCGCCGACAATCTCACGCGCGACGCGGGCGCGCTCGGCGCCGCGACCTTCGATCACGGACGCCAGCCCGGCAACGGCCGCGACGGTTGGAGCCTGCTCGGCACGCTCACCATCGCGGGCGCCGAGCAGTCCACGCTGAAGCTCGGCGGGCTCGTCACGCGCGACGACTGGCGCGAGGGCGACGCGGCCTGGCTCTACGACTTGGCGCACACGCCGCGCGTGCGCGACCAGTTCACCTCGCTCCACGCCACGATGCGCGTTCCCCACGCGGACGGCGGCGTGGAGGAGATCGCGGTGCGGCGCTCGGAGACGTCCACGCGGCGTGGCGACGGCGTCCACTTCGACGACTTCCCGGCGTACGCGAACCCCGACGGCAACCCCGGCCTGGACCTCACGCGCCCCTTCTTCTGGTTGCCGGGGCACGCCTCCCCCGTGTTCGAGCGCTTCCAGGCGTCGTCGTGGGAGCTGCGGGCCACGAGCAGCCGCCGCGTCGGCGCAGGGCATCGCGTCGAAGCGGGAACCGAGCTGCGCCTGCACACGCTGCGCTTCTATCACGGCGACATCGGCTACGCGAGCTACGACACGGCGGGCGCGCTGGAATCCGTGCTGCACGAGGGCTATGGCTACGACGGATTCGGCGCCCAGGCCGTGGACGGCGGGGATGACGGGCCGCGCCATCCTCGCGAATGGGCCTCGTGGGTAGAGGAGCGCTTCGACAGGGGAGGATGGACGGCCGAAGGCGGCCTGCGCTACGACCGGCTCGAGTCCCGCACCCCGACACTGGTCTATCCTGCCGACTTCGGATCGGAGGTGACGGCGAGCGGTCCGCCGGCGACTTCCTCGACGTTCTCGCCGCGGGCGTCGCTCACGGCTCCCGCCGGGCCCGTGAAGCTGCGCGCGCGCTTCGGCCGCTTCGTGCAGTTCCCGCCGCTGAGTGACGTCAATCCCTCGCTGCAGTGGGCCTCGTTCCTGTGGCAGGCGCGTCAGCACCAGGTGCCCACGGGCGCGATCCGGCCCGGGCGGGCCACGGCCTGGGAGCTGGGCGCCGCGGCCGAGCCCGTGCCCGGGCACCACGTCGATCTCGCCCTGTGGCTGCGCGACGCGACGGACCCGGTCTTCGTCACGAGCGTGGATCGCGTGCGCGCCCGCGGTCTCGAGCTGCGCTGGAGCGGGGCGTTCCGCGCCGGGCTCTCGGCCCAGGTCGCCTACGCGCTCTCGCGGGCCGAGGGCGAAGGTCCGTTGCCGGACGCGGGGAGCATCGCGTGGGGGGCGTCCACGCCGCGGGTGACGGCGCCCCTCGACTGGGATCAGCGGCACCGGCTGCTGCTCGATCTCGCGCTGGGCTTCGTGCCGAAGCCGGGCGGACATCCCGGGCCCGGGGTCGCCCTGCGCCTCGCCGTGGCCAGCGGCCTGCCCTACACGGCGACGAGCGTGTACGACGAGGTGACGCTCGCCGTGGCCGCCGCTCAGGCGACGAGCGGCCTCAATGCGCGTCGCGGACCGGCGAGCATGAGCCTGGATCTGCGCGCGACCGAGCCGCTGCGGATCGGCAAGGGGGATCTCGAGCTCTCGCTCTGGATCGTGAACCTGCTCAATCGCAGGAACGCGATGGCCGTCTACAGCGGGACCGGCTCCGCCACGACGACCGGCTGGCTCGCGAGCCCCGCGGGACAGGGCTGGCTCTCGGGCGCCGGTGCGCAGGCGGCGGCGCTCTACGGCCTCGCCGAGAGCCGGCCTTCGTTCTATGGTCCGCCGTGCATCATCCGGCTCGGCGCGGTCGCGCGATTTTGACGGCGGGGCGCGATCTGTCGCGCGGGCGGGC
>DATKKO010000238.1:0-2732 GCA_035542955.1 Terriglobales bacterium | reverse complement strand
GCGTGCTCTTGCCCGATCCGCTCGGACCGGTGACCGCGACGAACTCGCCGGGCGCGATGGCGAGCGAGAGATGGTCCAAGGCCGAGATCCGCTGCGCGCCGGAGCCATACTCCTTCACGACGTCCTCGAGGCAGACCGCCTGCTCCTCAGGCCGCACGATCTCCCCCCGACCGCGGCCGCAGGATCGCGCGCAGCGCCTCGTCGAGCTCCGCGAAGCGGAACGCGTGCCCCAGCGCGCACAGCCGCGCCGGATCGACGCGCACGCTCGTGAGCAGCGCCTCGTCCGCCATCTCGCCGAAGACGACGCGCAGCGCGAACGCGGGCGCGGGGAGCGCCGCGGGCCGCCGCAGCGCGCGGCCCAGCGCCCGCGCGAAATCCCGGTTGCGCACGGGCGCGGGCGCGACCACGTTGACCGCTCCGGCAAAGCGCTCGTCCTCGAGCGCGCGCAGGACGACGGCGATCACGTCGTCGAGATGCACCCAGCTCCACCACGCGCGCCCGTTCCCGAGCGGACCACCCAGCCCCAGGCGGAAGACGGGCAGCATGCGGGCGAGCGTGCCGCCCCGCGCGGCGAGCACCAGGCCCAGTCGTGGATGGACGACGCGGACGCCGGCGCGTGCGGCCGCGGAGGCGGCATCCTCCCAGTCCCGGCAGAGCGCGGCGAGGAAGCCCGCCCCGGGCGCGCTCCGCTCGTCCACGATCTCGTCGCCGCGATTCCCGTACCAGCCGGTCGCGGAGACCGCGACCAGCACGCGGGGCGGCCGCTCGAGCGCGGCGAGCCGCGCGGCGAGGAGGCACGTGCCCTCGACCCGGCTCGAGCGGATCACATCCTGGCGCGCGCGCGTCCAGCGGACGCCGATCGGCTCGCCCGCGAGGTGCACGACCGCGTCCACATCCTCGAGCGCCCCGGGAGCGAGCACCCCGCGCGCGGGGTCCCACGCGAACTCCTCCGGACCGCGCGGGCTGCGCGTGAGCGCGCGCACCGTATCACCACGCGCGCGCAGCGCCGGCACGAGGGCGGAGCCGAGGAACCCGCGGCCGCCGGTGACGAGGACGCGCGTCGTCGCTCTCCCCGCTACTTCTTCGCCTCCGCCACCGCCCTCGCGCCGAGCGAATCCATGAACACCTTGAGGAAGTCCACCGGCACCGGGAAGATCGTGGTCGAGTTGTTCTCGGTCGCGATCTCGGCGAGCGTCTGCAGATAGCGGAGCTGGAGCGCGGTCGGCTCGCGGGCGATCACGGTGGCCGCCTCGGTCAGCCGCTGGGCCGCCTGGTACTCGCCCTCGGCGTTGATCACCTTGGCCCGGCGCTCGCGCTCGGCCTCGGCCTGGCGCGCGATCGCGCGCTGCATCTCCTGCGGCAGGTCGACGTTCTTGACCTCGACCTTCGTGACCTTCACGCCCCAGGGCTCGGTCTCGCGATCGATCACCTGCTGCAGCGCGAGGTTCAGCTTCTCGCGCTCGGACAGCAGCTCGTCCAGCTCGGCCTGGCCGAGGATCGAGCGCAGCGTGGTCTGCGCGATCTGCGAGGTGGCGTAGAGGTAGTTCTCGACCTGGACCACCGCCTCGTTCACGCTGATCACGCGGAAGTAGATGACCGCGTTCACCTTCACCGTCACGTTGTCCTTGGTGATGATGTCCTGCGGCGGGACGTCGAGCGCGACGATGCGCAGGCCCACCTTCACCGCGCGATCGATGACGGGCCAGAGCAGCACCAGCCCCGGGCCCTTCTGTCCCAGCAGGCGGCCGAGGCGGAACACCACCAGCCGGTCGTACTCGCGCACGATCCGGATGGCGTTCGCCAGGATGATGATGACGAGGAACAGGATCAGCACCATGGGTGCGATCAACATGGTCAAGCCTCCTTGACGGGGCGCACGCGGAGCGTGAGGCCCTCGACGCCCGTGATGACCACCTCCGAACCCGGTTCCAACTCCGAATCGCTCACTGCGTTCCACAGCTCCCCGCCGATGCGCACCTGGCCGCGCGGGGCCAGACGCACGACCGCGACCGCGCGCATGCCGAGCAGGCCGCGGCGGCCGGTCGCCACCTTGAGCCGCTGCGCGCGCAGACCCTGCCCGATGAGGAACAGGAAGAAGAAGGCCGTGAAGACCGTGGCCACGAGGATCAGCGACCACGACAGCCGTGCGCCGCGGCCCTGGAAGAGGATCATCGACCCGAGCAGCAGGGAGAGCACGCCGCCCGTGGCGAGCAGACCGTGGCTCGCGACCTTGACCTCGGCGAGGAAGAAGGCGATCGCGAGCACGATGAGCGCGACGCCCGCGTAGTTCACGGGCAGGGTCGAGAGCGCGAGGAAGGCGAGGATCAGACAGATCCCGCCGACCACGCCCGGCAGGATCGCGCCCGGGTTCTGCAGCTCGAAGAGCAGGCCGTAGAAGCCGAGCAGCATGAGGATGTAGGCGACATTCGGATCGACCAGCACGCCGAGCAGCTTCTGCCGCAGCGACGGCTGGATCGTGTCGCGCGGCAGGCCGGAGAGCGCGAGCGTGACCTCGAGCCCCGGGCGCGAGATCGTGTCCCCGTCCGCCTGCGCGAACAGATCGTCGAGCGAGCCGGCCACGAAGTCGATCACGCCCAGGTCCAGCGCCTCGGTCTCGCTCGCCGCCACCGCGCGGCGCACCGCGTCCTCGGCCCACTTCACGTTCCGCCCGCGCTGCGCGGCCACCGTGCGGGCGAACGCGGCCGCGTCGTTCGTGGCCTTGCGCGCGAGCG
>DATKKO010000237.1:0-7169 GCA_035542955.1 Terriglobales bacterium | reverse complement strand
AGGTACCCGTGCGGCGTGAGGATGGCGATACTGCCGATCTGGCGCTGCTTCATGGCTCCCCCTACTTGGCGCCGCCCTCGAGAGACTTCAAGCCGCTCCTCGCATCCTTGTTGTTCGGGTCCACCTCCAGCAGACGCCGGTAATACTCGGTCGCCTTCGCTCGATTCCCCGAGTTCTGAGAAGCCTGCGCCAGCCAGAGGAGCGAGGCGGGATCGCGCCCGTTGATCGCCAGCGACTGCTCGAGCCGCTCGATGGCCGCCCCGTACTCCTTCCGCAGCAGCCGGAAATAGCCGAGCCGCTGCAAAGCGATGGCCTTGTTCGCGGAGTTCGTGGGATCGAGATCGACCGCCTTCTGGAATTCCGCTTCCGCCTCGGCGGTCGAGTCCGTCTGGACATAGAGGAGGCCCAGCCAGAAATGGCGATCCGCCTTGTCCGGAGCGAGATCCCTGGCCTGGCGCATGGCCGCGATCGCTTCGGGAACCCTGTCGAGCTGCCGGCAGGACAGGCCGACGTAGTAGTAAGCCTCGTCGCTGTTCGGGTCAAGGCGGATCCGCTGATGGAACATCGCGATCGCCTGATCGAACAACGGCGCCGCCGCCTGCTTGTCCACCCTCGCCGTGTCGGCCGCCTGGCTGAAGCGCATCTTCCCGAGCTCGACGAGCACCACGCCGGCGAGCCGGGTCGTGGAGTCCTGGGAGACGATCGCCGCATAGAGCGACTCGGCGCGCGCCGGGTTCCGCTGGATCGCCATGATGCGGGCGAGCCGGTACTGGTCCTCGGGCGCGAGATCGGTCCCGGCCCGGTCGTAATCGGCCGCCGCCTGGTCGTACTGACGGCGATCGATCTGCAGCCGCGCGCGCACCACGTACATCTCCTTCGACTTGTCGCCGAGGCGCTCCGCCTTGTTCAGCGCGTCCAGCGCCGCGTCGCTCAGCGTCGAGTCCTTCTCGGCGAGCGCGAGGTAGTAGTAGTCGCGGCCGAGCACGCTCCAACCCTTGGGATCGTCCGGCATCAGCTGCACGTACTTCTCGAGGGGCGCGCGCGCCTCCTGGTAACGCCGCGAATCCGCCTTGCCCGAGCGGTAGAGGAGATCACCGAGCGCGAACTGCCCCTCCGGGTACTCGGGGTCGTGCGCGACCACCCACTGGTACTCCTCGAGCGCCCGGGTGTAACGCTGGCCGTAGTAGAGCGCCTGCCCGAGCGCGTAGTGGAGGTCGACGTCGGTCGAGTCCTGAGCCACCGCGGCCTCCAGCTCCGGGTACGCCAGCTCGAAGGTCCCGCGCTTCACGTAGAACCCTCCGAGCGCGCGGTGCGTGGCGGGATTCTCGGGCGACTCCTGCACGGCCGTCGTGTACCAGATCGCCGCGTCACGCAGCGAGTCCCGGGCGCTGGCGATGTTCCCGAGCGTGATCAGGAACAGCGGCCGCCATTTGGCCCCCCAGCCGAGGCCGCGGTTCGCTTCCTTGATCGCGTCCGCGAACCGCTTCACCTTCATGAGGCAGTCCGTGAGGCCCAGCTCGGCCTCGGGATACCGGCGATCCAGCTCGACCGCGCGCTGGAACTTCGGGATCGCTTGATCGCACTTGTCCTGCTGCCGCAGGACCTCGCCCTCGCCGTAGTAGGCGGTGGGGAGCTGGGTGTCCATCTTCTCCGCCATCTGGAACGCGTCCATCGCCTTGGCGAGCTGGTGCCGCTTGAGATAGACGAGCCCGACGCCTGCGCGGCCTTCGGCATTCCCCTGCGAGGCCGCCTGCTCGAAGTGCCGCATCGCTTCGTCGAGCCGGCCCGCCTGGAGCGCGGCTCGACCGTCTCGGACGTCGTCGGCCCGGGCCGTCCCGGGCAGCGGCAGCGTGAACGCGAGGCCGACCAGGGCGGCCGGGAGCCAGAGCTTCGCTCGAACAAGGGTCGGAGTTCTCATGGCGTTCGGGTCCGTCCTCCTGTCAATGACTCTGGAGCATCGGGGAGCGGCGCACGAAGCGCACGGGGACGGACGTCGGGACGAGGCCCGCCTCGTGCACGATCTGCTGGCCGTTGCGACTGGTGACGAACGTGATGAAACCGTTGGCGAGAAGCGGACCTCCCGTGCGGACGTACAGGTTGTAGAAGCGCGAGAGCGGGTACTTGCCCTGGTAGACGAGCTCCGGATCGGGGGACTCGTAGGGCAGGCCGGTGAGCGCCGAGACGCGCAAGGACTTCGCCCCGCGACCAGCCCAGGCCAGCGTCACGAAGCCGATGGCCTCCGCGTCCGCGGCCACGCGCGCGACCACGGCGGAGTCGCCGCTCGCGGTGATCACGCGGGCCCTGATGGGCTCGTCGCCCATCACCTCCTCGACGAAGAACGCGGTCACATCGGACTCCATCGGCTGCACGACCGGCCGGATCATTCCTCCGGTCCCCGCCAGCTGCTCCCAGTCCCTGATCCTCCCCGCGTAGACATCCCGCAGTTCCTGCACGGACACGTTCCCCACCGGATTGGCGCTGTTCACGATCGCGACCAGCGCGTCGCGCGCGAAACGATAGCCTTCAAGCTCCAGACCTCCGCGCACCGCGGCAGCCCGCTCCTCGGTGCTCAGCTCGCGGGTAATCACCCCGGCCTGACACCGGGCAGCAAACAGCGCATCCACGGCGTCCCGCGACGAACCGGGCCTCACCTCGATGCGCGCCTGGGGATAGAGAGCCTGGAAGGCGTTCCGCTCCCGCAGTACGACATCGAGCGCCTCGGGAGCGCACACAAGACTGATACGCCCACTCGTCAGGGTGTCTTCCACGACGCCGGGACGGTGCTGGGGTGAGCAACCCGCCAGTGCCGCGACCAGACACGCGCGCAGCAAGCTCGACCACGGCCCTCTCGGACCGCGGCGATCCCGGTCGCCGAAGCTCGCAAAGTCTAGGGAGCGCGAACACCCCTTGTCAATCACCGGGTTACCCCCGGCCCGGATTCTCCTCCTGCGCCGGGCCGCCGTGTCGGACGAGTCGAATCGGGCACAGTAGGAGCGGCCGCGCGGAGTGTCAAGGAAAACGCGAAGCTGGGCCTTGCCGCTCGGGCACCGGGCGGCTAGACTGTCCCCTTCGTGAGGCGGCCCGCTGCCGCCATCCATCGCTGCGTGATCGGGGAGTCCCCAAACTCTTCGCGTCTTGCTTCCGAGCGGAGTTCCAGCCCTGACGACGCGGGGAGCCCGACCCTCTCGCTGGGGCCAAGGACTCCCCTTCTTCCTGCCCGCGCATCCCCGCGACCTCCTCAAGCGGACGTCCCTACGGGCCGATAACCTGCCCGAAGCACGGGATCCGTGCCCGCGTCGGGCCGGACCCGGAACGCGTATCGGATGGCGCCGCCGCGCTCGAGCCCTCCGGGGCCGCGGGCGCCGATCTCACGGAGTTCTCACGCATGCACCTGCCCCGCAGCCTGGCGCTCGCTCTCGCGCTGCTGGCCACCGGAACCGTGCTTGCGCTCGCGGCGCGCGCGGACGCGATCTCCCCGTCGAGCCCCGACGCCGCGCACGAGACGGCAGCGGCCTCCGTACCGGCGGCCACCATCGCGAAGTCCGCGCCGTCCGGCGCCACGGCCGCGCCGCCTCCCGCGCGCCTGCTCGATCTCTCCGCGTGGCTCGACTACCGCTCGCGCAACCACCTCGCGGCCCTGCCGCTCGAGGCGCGGCTCTTCTTCCAGCGCGGTCTCCTTCTCGCGCACTCGGGGAACCGCGACGAGGCGGTGCGCCTGGTGCGGGGAGCCTCCGAGCTGGATCCCGGCTTCGTCGCTCCGCATCTCACGCTGGCCTCGTGGTTCCTGTTGCAGAAGCCGAGCCAGACCCTGCTCCAGTACGCGAGCGCGATCGAGATCGGACGGCAGAACTTCCTGCTCCAGCTCGCGCTCGCGGGCAACGGCCTGTGCCTGGCGCTCCAGTCCTGCTTCCTCGGTCTGCTCGCAGCGGGGCTGATCATCGTCGGTCTGCGCAACCGGGAGCTGCGGCACGCGTGGGTCGAACGGCTGCGCCGCGCCGTCCGGCCGGCGAGCGCGCCCTGGTGGTCCTGGGCCTTCCTCCTGCTGCCCTTCGTCTGCGGATTCGGGCTCGCTCTGCCCACGGCCGTGCTTCTCGCGCTGCTGTGGCCCGTGCTGCGCGTGGGCGAGCGTGCCGTGTTCGTCGGGCTCGTGGCGACGATCGCGTTCGCCCCCTGGGCCGCCGACACCCTGGACCGGCTGGCGATCCCGTTGCGCGAGGGCCAGCCGCCCTTCTACGGCGTCCCCGTCGTCGCGACCGAGGTGGGCTCGACCGACCGCTCGCAGGAGATCGCGACCCTCGCCCGCCGCATCCCCGACAATCCGTTCCTGCAGTTCGCCGCCGCCTGGTCGGCCCGCCGCCGCGGCGATCTCGCCGCGGCGGAGGCGGGCTATCGACGCGCCCTCGTGCTGTGGCCCGACAACGCGCAGGTCATGACCGACCTCGGCAACGTGCTGGCGATGGGCGGCCACTCGGACGAGGCACTCGAGCTCTATGTGCGCGCCGGGGCGGTCGATCCCACGGACGCGGCGGCCATGTTCAACGCCTCCCAGATCTACACCCAGCGCTTCGACTACCGCGCCGCGACGGACGCCCTCTCGCGCGCCTCCGCGCTCAACTTCGATCTGGTGAAGAGCTATCAGTCGCAGGCCCGCGACGACGGCGTCCTGCCGCTCGTGGACGAATGGATCGCGCCCCGCGCCTTCTGGACTGCGCTCTCGCGCGAGCGCGGCGGCGGGGGCGAACGCGGCGCGCTGCCGCCGGCCTGGCGCTCGAGCATCGAGTGCTCGGGCTGGGCCTTCAGCCTGCTCACGTTGATCGCGGTGGCCTCCGCGCTCGCGGCGGGCCGCTGGACGCATCGCACGATGCCCCTGCGCGCGTGCAGCAACTGCGGCGCGGTGCTGTGCCGGCGCTGCGCCTGTCGCCGCCGCGAAAACGCGCTCTGCCGCGAGTGCGCCACGGCGGAGGCGCGTGCGGAGACGCCCGACTTCGGTCGCGTGCTGCTGGTCCAGCATCGGCGCCGGCTGCGGCGCCCGCAGCGCTTCGCGCGCACGCTGGCGGCCGTGCTCGTGCCCGGCCTCGGACTGCTCGCGTACCGGCGCGCGGTGCTCGCCGTGCTCCTGCTCGTGGCCGGCGCCGCGCTGGCCGCCGTCGGCGGCGGGTTCGCCACGCCCTTCTCCTACGAGGCACGGCTCGCGATCCCGGATCAGGAGGTCCCGATCGCCCTGCTCGTGGGCTGCTGGGTCGTGCTCTATGCCGTCTCCCTCCACGGGTACTTCGTCCAGGCGCTGCGCGCGGAGGCCCAGGAGGCCGCACAGTCGGCCCCGGTCCGGAGCCGCATCCGCCTCTCGGACCGCGACCAGTCGTCGCTGGCTGCATAGGAGATCCCATGGCGCTCCAGGGCAACCTGCGCGACTTCTCGGCGACCGAGATCCTCCAGCTCCTCGGCACCCAGCGGAAGACCGGCTGCCTCACGCTCGAGGAGGGCGGCCAGAAGGCGGTCATCTACGTGCTCGACGGGCGCGTGGTCTCGACGCGCGCGCCCGGTCTCACCCGGGACGATCCCCTGCTCGCCTTCCTGCGCACGGCGCACCGGCTCTCGGACGAGCAGTGCCAGGGCATCCTCACCATCCAGCGCGAATCGGGGCGCGACTTCGAGGACCTGCTCCTCAATGGCCGCTATCTCGACGCCGAGGAGCTCGCGAGCTTCATCGAGCGCCAGATCCTCGACGGCCTGATGCAGCTCACGCGCTGGGAGCGGGGCACGTACCGCTTCGACCCGCACGAGCGCTGGACCCAGCCCCCGCTCGTGCGCCTCAGCATCGAAGGCCTGCTGATGGAGGCCGCGCGGCGCGCGGACGAGCAGAAGCGCTATCGCGCCGCCTTTCCGGACCCGAATCAGGTCCTCGGCGTTCGCGACCTGCCCGACCCGGATGTCGCCCTGAGCGAGGAGGAGCGCGAGATCTTCGGGATCATCGACGGCCGGCACACGCTGGACGAGGTCGTGGCAGCCGCTCCGCTCTCCGAGTACGAGACCTACGAGGCACTGCAGCGCATGGTGGAGGCGGGATGGCTCGAGCCCGTGGGCCGCCGCGCCCCCGGCCCGGCGCGGCCCGCCGTCGAGGCTCCGCCCGTCACGCAGGCCGAGCCGCGGCGCTGGGTCCGCGAACTCACCGTGGCCGTCGCGCTCGTCCTCGGGGTCGCGCTGCTGCGCGTGGGCGCGCACACGCTCCATTCGCTCTCGCCGGCGCGCGGGGCCGACGTGTACGCGGCCGCGCAGATCCGGGACCTGCGACTGGCCCTCGACCTCTACCGGCGCGAGCAGGGAGTCTATCCGGCGCGACTCGAGGATCTCCCGCCGGCCCACTGGATCCCGGCCGGCCGGCTCCACATTCCCGGCCACCAGGTCCGGTACAGCCTCGGGCGTGGGGGCGCGGACTACCGTCTCGAGTTGACGCCCGCGCCGTAGGCTCCGCCGCGAGCCGCTGCGCCGGGCCCGCATCGGGGCGCCCGGGTCGGTCTACTCCAGGTCCGCACCCTCCGCGACCGAGATGATCCACGCCGCCGCCGCGGCGAGATCGTCGCACACGTGGTCGGGGGTCGCGCCGCTCCCCTCCCGCGCCCACGAGCCCTCCTCCTCCCGCCCGTAGCCCGAGCGCACCAGCACGCCGCGCGCGCGGGCACGCTGCGCGCTCTCCACGTCGATCCGCTTGTCGCCGACCACGAACGAACCGTGCAGCGAGAGAAGGTGATCCTCGGCCGCGCGCTCGAGGAGGCCGATGCCGGGCTTGCGGCAGCCGCACTGTTCCTCGGGGCGATGCGGGCAGAAGTAGATGCCGTCCAGCTCCACGCCCCCTTCGCGCAACACGGATCGCAGCCGCGCCATCGTCTCGTAGACCCGCGCGAGCGGAAAGAGCCCGCGGCCCACGCCGGACTGGTTCGAGACCACGATCACGGGAAAGCCCGCCGCCTGGAGATCATGCACCGCCCGCAGCGATCCAGGGAGCAGCTCGATCCCCGACGCCTCGGCCAGGTATCCGCGCTCGACCACGAGCGTGCCGTCCCGGTCCACGAAGACCCCGCGCCGCACGGCCCCGCCCCGCTGGCGCGCGATCGCGCGCTCGCAGATCCGCTCGAGCACCTCGGTATCCGGATGCGCGGCATCCGGTGCGC
>DATKKO010000236.1:0-5420 GCA_035542955.1 Terriglobales bacterium | reverse complement strand
CGTCCACTCGCTCCTGCTCGCTCCCTGGCTGATCGCGCGCGGGATCGATTACGCGGCGGCCGACCAGCTCAGCAGCGTGCTCTTCGCGGGCGCGGTGCTCGCAATCTTCGCCGCCGGCGCCGGGCTCGATCGCGCGCGCGGAGCGTGGGTGGGCGCGGCCGCGGCCGCGCTCGCGCTCACGGCGCCGCTCTACCGTCTGTTCGGCACGCTCGCCATGCTCGAGATGCCGGGCGCCTTCCTGCTCGCGCTCACGCTGGCGCTGTGGATCCGCGAGAGCCGGCGCCCCGGGTCCCGCGGCGCGACGATCGCCGCCGGTCTGAGCACGACCGCGCTCTTCCTCTGCAAGTACAACTACGGCCTGCTCTGGCTGCCGCCCCTCGCCTGGCACGTGTGGAGCACCGAGGAGGCGGGCATGCGCGCGCGGATCCGGGATCGCGTGCGCGCCGCGCTGCGCGAGAGGAGATGGCTCCGGCCGTTCCCGCTGCTCGTGATCGCCTACGCGCTCGGCCTGCTCGCGATCCTGGTCACGGGCGGAGGGGCCTTCCGGATCGGCGGCACGTGGGTCTCGATCCGCTCGCCCGGCAACCCCGCCTACCTGCTCTACGTCGTCCTGCTCGCGAGGGGGGCGCTCGCGATCCGTCGCGGGGGCGGCGCACGCGTCGCGTGGGGGCGGCTGTCGCCGCGACTGCGCGCGCTGGCGGCGACCGTGGCGATCCCGCTCGGAGTCTGGTTCCTGATCCCCGTGCCCAATCGGGTGAAGGAGTTGTTCGGATTCGTGACGAACCGCGTGACCGGCCCCTCGCCGTGGACGGCCGCGGGGTTGCTCGACTACCCGCGCGTGTTCGTCCACGAGTATGCGCCCGCGCCGGTGGCGGGCTGGATCGTCCTCGCGCTCGCGTGCGTGCCGCGGCGAAGCCGCCGCCCGGCGGACCGCCTGCTCGACGCGGCGTTCGCGTTCGGCTTCCTCGCGACGGTCGCGCATCGCGACCACGATCCGCGATTCCTCTTCACCACGGCCCTGCTCGCCTGGCTGCGCGCCGCCCGCACGGCCGTCGAGTGGGCGGACGTGCTGCTGAAGCCGCTCCGGAAGATCCCATGGGCGCGCGAAGCGGTCTGGACCGCCGCGCTCCTCACGCTGCTGATCGGGGGATGGAGGCTCGCGCCGTCGCGGGCGAGCGTCGCAGAGGCGCGGCGACTGCAGAACTCGCCCGCCGCCTTCGTCCCCGTCCTCGATCGCGTTCTCGAGGAGGTCGATCGCGCCCGGGGGCGCTGCGTGGTGCTCGGGTTCTCGAACTGGCTGAGCCCGGGATTGCTCCACTGGGAAGCGCTGCGGCGATCCCCCGACGCTCCCTGGCGCCCGCCCGCGCGCGCGCCAGCCGGGCCCGTCGCCAACGGGCCTGCGCGTGCACAGGGATTGCGCGCGCCGATCGTGATCGCGGCGCTTCCCTACGGACCGATGCCCCCGCAGGCGCGGGACTACCTAGCCGAGGTTCGGCCGGACTCGGCCCTCATGTCCCGACTCGAGTCCGCTCCGGGAAGCGTCGTGGACGGCGATGAGGTTTCCGGCACTGCTGAACTTCCCATCCGGATCTGCGTCATCCACCTGGCGAGCGTTCACCGCATGACAGGACCCTGACGCTGGACGCCGGAGCGAGCGCTTCCGGACGGGGCTACATTTCACGATGTCGTGACGCTTGCCCGTGGGGCGCGGTGTAGAAATATCCGTGCGCGGGGGAATCCGAGATCGAGCCCGCGCATCTACAGTCGGTGAGTTCGGGAGAAGGTGTTCGAAGACCCTTGGGTGCGGCCCCCGAGACTTTGGATGCCTCTCCCACTTCAAGGCCCCGCTCGCCAGCAGGTGAGCGGGGCCCTCTTTCTTGCGCGTGATCTCGTGAGGGGCGTCGCGCCCCGCGTGCACGCGCGGCGCGCTAGACGCGCTCGACGAACTCGCCGGTGCGCGTGTCGATCTTCACGCGATCGCCCGGCTCGATGTAGGGCGGGACCTTGATCTCGAGCCCGGTCTCGAGGGTCGCGGGCTTCTGCGTGTTCTGCACGGCCGCGCCCCTGATGTTCGGCGTCGTCTCCCTGACCTCGAGCTCGATGAACATCGGCACCTCGCTCCCGACGACACGGCCCTGGAAGTACTGCGCCGTGATCACCATGCCTTCGGTGAGGTAGCCGAGGCTGTCGCCCAGCACGTCCGCGTGCAGCGCGATCATCTCGTAGTTCTCGGTGTTCATGAAGTGGTGGTCGTCCCCGGCGCGATAGCTGTACTGGAGCTTGTGCTCCTCGAGCTCGGCGCGGTCTACCTTGTCCTCGGAGCGGAACCGGTGCTCGGTGTTCGAGCCGGTCTCGATGTTCACGAGGCGGGTCTGGACCATGCCGCGCCAGTTCCCCGGCGTGACGTGCAGCACGTTCGTCACCCGGTGCGGCTTGCCGTTGTGCATGATGACCATGCCCACCTTGAGCTGGGTCGCGACGATCACTTCGAGCTCCTTGCGGCTGGGGTGATGGCGGGAGCGGTCCGGGCACCCACGCGCGAAGCGCGTAGGTCGGGGTTCACGGACTCACCACAGCAAATGGACGGAAGATTGTGCCCGATCGCGGGCCCGCGGCGCAACCGCGCCGATCCGCCCGGCGTCACCACGGAATGCGCTTGCGATCGCGGAAGAAGCCGCCGTTCGGCCCGTCCGCGGGCAGCGTCGCGAGCCACACGATGGTCTCGGCGCCCTTCTCGACCGAGCGCCGCGCGCCCGGGCCGCCCATCCGGGTGCGGACCCAGCCCGGACAGACCGCGTTCACCTTGACGTCGCCGCGCGACTCGGAGGCGAGCTTGACCGTGAGCGCGTCGAGCGCGGCCTTCGAGACGCAGTAGGCGGCGGGGCCGTCGAGCCCTTCGCCGAACGAGCCCGAGCCACTGGACACGTTCACCACCCGGCCGTAGCCAGCGTCCAGCATCGCGGGCACGAACGCGCGGCAGGTCCACAGCGCGCCGAAGAAGTTCGTCTCCATCACCTCGCGGAAGGTCCCGGGATCGGTGTCGAGCACGGCGCCCGGCGGGTAGATCCCGGCGTTGTTCACGAGCACGTCGACGCGCACGTCCCGCGCGCGGAGGCGGGCCGCGAGCGCGCCGGCCGCGCCCTCGCGCGCCACGTCGAACACGGCGCCCTCGATGTCGATCTCCTCCGCGCGCAGCCGCGCCACGGCTTCGTCCATGCCCCGGGCGTCGCGCCCCGTGAGCACGACGTGGAGCCCGCGCCGGCCGAGCCGACGACAGACCTCGAATCCGATGCCGCGATTCGCGCCCGTGACGAGGGCCGTGTATCGAACGTCCGACCTCCGTCGCGCCATGCCGCGACTCTAGCGGATTCGGCCGCAGGGGGCGGAGCGATCCGAAACGGCGGCTCCCTGCACTACAATCGAGGCTGGACGTTTCCCGCGTGGATCGAAGGAGGAGAGCGCATGCCCGGCAGGGGCGGGGTCCGTCGCGGCGGGCCCGTTCGGGAGAGTCCGACCGGAACGCACGACGTCCGCGCTCCGGCGCGCGGCGGTGGGAGGGCCCGCTGGAGCGCCGCGCTGCTCGTCATCGCTCTCGTCTCCGCCGTCGTGGCCTACGCGCCCGGGCTGTCGTCGCCCTTCGTCTTCGACGACCAGCGCTATCTCGAGCAGAACACGCGCCTGCTGCGGCTCTGGCCTCCCGAGTGGATCCATGCCGGCACGCAGGAGACGCGCCCCGTCACGAATCTCAGCTTCGCCCTCGACCACGCCGTCCTCGGACGAGGGGCGTTCGGCCACCACCTCGTGAATCTCGCGCTCCACCTCGCGAGCGTGCTGCTGCTCTTCGCCGCGGTGCGGCGGATGCTGCCGGCCACGAGAGGCGGCCCCGCGCGCGATCGCAACACGATCGCGGGACTGGCGGCGATCATCCTCGCCCTGCATCCGGCGCACAGCACGTCGGTGCTCTACCTCCAGTGCCGCTCGGGCCTGCTCGCGACCGTGTTCGGCCTCGCGGCCCTGCTCGTCGCCGCCGGCCTGCTCCCACGATGGGCGCACGCGCGCCATCGCACCCGGGGCACGTGCGCCGCGGCGGCGCTTGCGGCGCTGGCCGCGCTGAGCAAGGAATCCGGCGCCGTGATGCCCGCGCTCCTGCTGACGTACGACGTGCTCCTCGTCCCGCGGGAGGACGCGCGAGCCCTGCGCGAACGGGCGCTCCGCTTCCATCTGCCGGTGTGGGCCGGACTGATCCCGCTCGCCGTCACATACCTCACGCTGCACAACCCGCACGTCGGCGTGTTCGGCTTCGGCGTGGTCGACCCGGCTCGCTTCTACCTCACGCAGCCGCTCGCGCTGCTCCTCGATCTCCGCCTCTATCTCTGGCCCGCGGGGCTCACCGTCGATCGCTCGTTCCCCCTGCTGTCTCCAGGTGATCCGCGGGTCTGGATCGGAGTCGCGGGCCTGGCGCTGGTGCTCGCGATCGCGTTCCGCGCGAGCCGGCGGTCGGCCTGGATCGCCTTCTGGGCGATCGTGTGGCTGGCCGCGCTCGCCCCGACCTCGCTCGTTCCGAGTCCGGATTTCGCGGCCGAGCGCTACTTCACGCTGGCCACCCCGGCCGTCGCCGCGATCGCGGCGTGGATCCTGGATGGAATCGCCTCGAGCGGCGCGCGGGTCCTGCGGCTCGCGCGCGCGTTCGCTTCGCTCGGCCTCGGACTCCTCGTCGCGCTGCCGCTGGGGTGGGCCACGTTCCGGCGCGCCGTGATCTGGAGATCGGACCTCGCGCTCTGGCGCGAAGCCACGCGCGTCTCCCCCGGCAACTCCCGCGCCTGGTATCAGTACGCGGTTCTGCTGCACGAGTCGGACAGCCTGCAGGCCGCGAGCCAGGCGGCGCATCGCGCGCTGGCCATCGGCACGCCGAACCATCTGCCGCTGCTGCTCCTGTCGGACATCGAGGCCGCCACCGGCGAGATCGATTCCTCCGTCGTGTTCGCCGACGCGGCTGCGCGCCTCGTGCCCTGGAACGCGGCGGCCCACCTCGAGCTGGCCCGGGCTCTCGGGCGCGTGGGACGCTGGGCCGAGAGCGAGCGCGAAGCCGACCGGGCGGTGAGCATCGATCCCGGATCGGCGGCCGCGCGCTATCGTCGCGGACTCGCGCGCCTCGCGCTCGGCGATTCGGTGGGGGCGCGGGCGGACGCGGCGAGCCTGTCGGCCATCGGCTCGGCCGGGGTGCAGGCCGCGGCGCTCGAGGGGATGATCGCGGCGGGCGAGGACCGGCCGACGCTCGCGGACACGTGGCTCGCGCGCGCGACCGATCGATTCCCGTCGGAGCGCGATGAATCCCTCGCCTGCATCGACGCGCTGCGCGCGCGCGCCCCGGTGCTGCTCGCGCTGGGCCGCGCCGACGAGGCGATCCACGTCTGGCAGGT
>DATKKO010000235.1:0-5482 GCA_035542955.1 Terriglobales bacterium | reverse complement strand
CGGCCGGGCGACGGCGTGGTGGCCGTCGACGCGCGCATCCGCCTCGAGGGCTGAGCCGATGACCTCGGCGCCCCGCCACGTGCCGGTCGGTCGCATCGCGATCGCCGCCGCCGTGGCGCTGGGCGTCTTCATGCTGCTGCGCGCGCCCGGCCGTCCGATCTGGCGTTCGGCCGCACCCGGGCTCGAGTTCGCGCTGCTCGACGGCGGGCACTGGTGCCGGCGCGGCTCGGCGAACGTGGCCGTGCTGCGGCTCGACCCCGAGCGCGTCGCGGTGCGCGTGCACCATTGCCTGCAGCGCGAGGACCCGCGCCCGCTCGACATCGTCGGCTGGCAGCGGGCCCTCGGCGCCGCCGCGGTGTTCAACGCCGGCCAGTACTACCCCGACCTGTCGTACATGGGCCTGCTGGTGAGCGGCGGGAAGACGCTGTCGGGCCGCCTGCACCCCACGTTCCAGGCCGCGCTGGTGGCCGGCCCGGTGACGGGCGGCGGCGGCGCGCACGTGCTCGACCTGCAGCGCCATCCGCTCGACCCCGTGGCGCCCGGCTGGCGCGAGGTGGCGCAGTCGTTCATGCTCATCGACGAGGACGGCAGCGTGCGCGTGCGCAAGAGCGACAAGGTGGCGAACCGCACCGCGGTCGCCGAGGACCGCCACGGCCACCTGCTGGTGGTGGTGAGCGAGGGCGGCTACACGCTGTGGGACTTCGCCGAGATGCTGCAGCGGCTGCCGCTCGAGGTGGACCACGCGATGAGCATGGACGGCGGCGACGAGGCCCAGCTGGTGGTGCGCACGCGCGACCTGCGCTACGCCTCGTTCGGGCGCTGGGAGCGCGACGGCGACGAGGCGGCGGCGGCCACCGCCGGCACGCCGCTCCCGGCGGTGATCGAGTTGAGCCCGCGATGAGCACGTTCCCCTGCGCGCGCTGCGGCTGGCCGCTGCGCCGCGACCGGCGCGCGCGCCCGCCGCGCATCGAGTGCCCGCGCTGCCACTACCGGATCTTCGACTACCCGCGGCCCTGCGTGGGCACGCTGGTGCTGCGCGGCGACGCGCTGCTGGTGCTGGTGCGCGGCCACCGCCCGCGGCGCGGCTTCCTCGACCTGCCGGGCGGCTTCCTCGAGGCGGGCGAGGACCTCGAGACCGCCGCGCGGCGCGAGCTGCGCGAGGAGACCGGGCTCACGGTGGGCCCGGCGCGCCCGTTCGGCCTCTACTGGGACACCTACCCGCTCGACGGCTTCGGGCGCTTCCCGACGCTCAACTTCTACTGGCTCGCGCGCTGGCGGCGCGGCGTGCCGCGGGCCGCGGACGACGCGGCGAGCGCCGAGTGGGTTCCGCTCTCGCGCCTCGCGGGCACGGATCCGCGCTACGCGTGGAAGCACATGGAGCGGGTGTTCCGCGATCTGCGGAAGCTGGTGAAGGACCGTTCACGCGCCCGGCCGCGGTCCGGCTCGAGACGGCAGGCGCGAAGAGAAGGCTCCCCGCCCGGGCGCGCGGGGATGTAGGCTGGACGAGGATGATCCGCTCGAGACATGTCCTCGCCCTGATCGCGGCGCTGCTGGGCGTCGTCTCGCTCGCGCATCCGGCGCGCCCCGCGGTCGCGCCCGACTCCGTCCAGCGCGCGGCGCTCGACACTCGGCTCCGGCGCTTGAGCCGGGTGCAGGTCGTGACCGAAGACAGCTCCTTCATCCTGCCGAAGCCGGCGGCGCGAGCCGACGGCCTCTTCATGCGCGAGCCGTGGCGTCCTCCGCGTCGGGCGCTCATCGAGATCGACGTGCCCCCGCCGCCCGCGCCTCCCGCCCTGGTCCCCTGGAGCGAGATCGCGAAGGTCCAGGCGCCCACCAACGATTTCCGCACCGGCGCGATCGCCGGCGCGGTCGTCGGGACGGCCATGGTGGGGGCGTCGATCTACTCGTTTCGACACTACCTTCGCGCTGACTGGCGCGACTACTCGCCCGCCGTGTGGGTGGGGGCTCCGCTCCTGATCGGCGCGAGCGCGCTGGCCGGAGGCGTGCTCTTCGGAACCGGGGAGACCGGCTGGCGCACGGTGTACCCGCCGAAGCGCAGATGAGCGGCTTCCCCGGCCCGCTCGGACGAAGGCGATGACGTACCGTTGCGCCGGGGACGATCGGCCGGCCGAGCGCCGATCCTGCCGGGAGGAGGGAGCGCCATGGGTCTGCTGATCAGGCACGGCGAGATCGTGACCGCCGCGGATCGCACCATCGCGGACCTCTACGTGGACGACGGCCGCATCGCCGCGATCGCCGAGTCGCTCGAGAAGCGCTCGGCGAAAGACGAGGTGCTCGACGCCGCCGGCCTCTACGTGCTCCCCGGCTTCGTCGATCCCCACGTGCACTTCGCGCTGCCGGTGGCGGGCACGGTCTCCGTCGACGATTTCGAGAACGGCACGGCCGCGGCCGTCGCGGGCGGAACGACCACGGTCATCGACTTCGTCGTGCCCGATCGCGGCCAGTCGCTCATGGAGGCCCTCGAGCTGTGGCGCGAGCGCGCGAAGAGCGCGGTCGCCGACTACTCGTTCCACATGGGCGTCTCCGGCTGGGACGACCTCTCGCCCGCGGAGATGCGCGCGTGCGTGGAGCGGGAGGGCATCCCCTCGTTCAAGGTGCTGCTCGCCTACAAGGGCACGCTGATGGTGGACGACAGCGAGCTCTATCAGGTGATGAAGCACGCGGCCCGGCTGGGCGCGACGGTGCTGGTGCACGCCGAGAACGGCGACGCGGTGGCCGCGCTCCAGCAGGAGCTGCGCGCGAAGGGCGACCTCGGCCCCGAGTACCATCCGCTCTCGCGCCCGAGCAGCCTCGAGGGCGAGGCCACGCATCGCGCGCTGGTGATGGCGCGCCTCCACGGCGCGACCGTGTACGTCGTGCACATGACCTGCCGCGAGGCGGTCGAGGAGCTGGAGCGCGCGCGGCTCGGCGGCCAACGCTGCTACGGGGAGACCTGCCCGCAGTACCTGCTGCTCGACGACCGCGTGTTCGCGCGGCCGGACTTCGAGGCGGCCGCCTACGTCTGCAGCCCGCCGATCCGCCCCGCGCACCGCGGGCACCACGACGCGCTGTGGCGCGGGCTCGCCACCGGCATCCTCGACACGGTGGGCACGGATCACTGCGCCTTCACGATGGAGCAGAAGCGGCTGGGGAAGGACGACTTCACGAAGATCCCGGGCGGCATCCCCGGCGTCGAGGAGCGCCTCCGGCTCCTCTACACCTACGGCGTGTGCGAGGGCCGCTTCGACCTGCAGCGCATGGTCGCGCTGGGCAGCACGAATCCCGCGCGCATCTTCGGCCTCCATCCGCGCAAGGGCACGATCGCCGTGGGCAGCGACGCCGATCTCGTGCTCTACGATCCCGCCGCCACCTCGACGCTGAGCGCCGCCCGGCAACATTCGAAGTGCGACCGCAATCCGTACGAGGGCTTCAGCGTGAAGGGGAGCCCGACCCACGTGATCGTGAACGGCCGGGTCGCGTTCGCGGACGGGAAGCTCCGGGTCGAGCGCGGTGCGGGGCGCTTCCTCGCGCGGCGCGCGAACCGCGCTCCGGCGCCGCTGCCGATCGGGGCGACGGAGATGGGAAGAATCGCATGAGGAGTCGCTGAAACGGCCGAGTACAAGGTGGCGAGGGAGTGACGAGCGAGTCGTATTGCTGAGATACGTCGAGCGAGGAACGACCGAGCCAACGCCGTAATCGGCCGTTTCAGCGGCTCCTATCGCTTCGGCAACGGCTTCTCGAGCACCAGCGCCGCCTTCCAACGCTTGGCTCCCACCCTGCGCCACACGTGGAGGTAGACGCTCGAATCCGGCGGCGCGTCCGCGGCTGCGCGGCGCTCGAGGATGCCGTAGCTGTACCCGAGGTCGCCCGACCGTGCGACCAGCGCGGTGTCGGTCAGGAACTGGACGACGGCCGCGCCCGAATCCGGCAGGGATTCGCGCGCGGCGCGCTGGCCGCGCCCGGGCTCCTGGCCCTCGCGATAGCTCCGCACGTCGGCCGTGGTCCAGCGCAGGAAGGCCGCGCTCTCGCCGATCGCGCGCGCGTCCTTCGACCAGGCGCGGTCGGCGCCGGACAGATCGGCGACGCCGGAGAAGCGCCGATGCCCGGGCCCGGGAGCGAAGTCGTGGCTGCCCACGCCGCGCGCCGGCTTGCCGTGCGAGATGCCGACGTCGAGCGCGACCCGCCAGCGCCCGTCCGGCTGCCTCTTCCACATCGAGACGAAGTGTCCGTGCTCGACCGGCTCCTTGTCGTCGTAGGGCCTGAACTCGGAGGGCCCCGTGGTGTAGCCCAGGTCGCCCGCCGCCGAGACCTCGGCGAACGCGGGCTCCCAGAGCAGCGTCGCCGGCACGGCCTCCCGTGAGGACCACAGCGCCTTCCCGTTCGCGGGAGGGAAACGCAGGAGGACGCCGTCGTCGGCGAGGTACGTGAGGAACGCGTCGCGCATGCCCTTCTCCACCGACAGGGCGGCGAAGGCGCGTTCGCTGGCGACGAGCGAATCGAGATCCGCGCGGGACGCGGTCGCGGGCCCCGCCGCGGTCGCGAGGAGCAGGGCGACGAGCGCCGCCGCGGTCGCGGGCAGGGCGAGGATGCGCGCGGTGAGGAGCCGGTGCGGAAGAGCCATGGGAGCCTCGATGCGGTAGACCGGCGCCGGGGCGCGCTTACGTCCCGCGGCCGGAGATGGCATCATGCGGGGCGATTCTCGCCGATCGGCCCCCGTTTCGAAAACCGGCATGTTCCCGGGGCGAGCCGCCGTCGTGACACGCTCCTCCCCCGAGATCCGAGGAGACCATGGACCCGCACGATCCCGCCGTTCCCACCGCGACCTCCGCCGACGTCCGGCGCAAGCACAACGAGTACCTGTTCCCGGCCACGATCAACTACTACAAGGAGCCGATCGTGCCGGTCGAGGCGCGGGGACTGCGCGTCCGCGACCTCGACGGCCGCGAGTACCTCGACTTCTTCGGCGGCATCCTCACGATCTCGGTGGGCCACGCGAACCGCGAGGTGAACGCCGCCGTGAAGGCGCAGGTCGACCGCCTCTCGCACATCTCCTCGCTCTACCCGACGCTTCCGGTGGTCGAGCTGGCCGAGCGGCTCGCGCGCCTCGCGCCGGGCCAGCTCCGCAAGTGCTGCCTCACCGCGAGCGGCACCGAGGCGGACGAGACGGCCGTGATGATGGCGCAGCTCTTCACGGGCCGGACCGAGATCGTGGCCCTGCGCCACGGCTACTCCGGGCGCTCGCTGCTCGCGCAGTCGCTCACGGCCCACGCGCCGTGGCGCGTGGTGCCCACCCAGGTCGGAGCGGTCAAGCACGCGCTCGCGCCCTACTGCTACCGCTGCCCGCTGGGGCTCGACCCGGCCTCGTGCGGTGTGCGCTGCGCGCAGGACATCGAGGAGCTGATCCGGACCACAACCACCGGTCAGATCGCGGGCTTCCTCGCGGAGCCGATCCTCGGCGTCGGCGGCTTCATCGCGCCGCCGA
>DATKKO010000234.1:0-11437 GCA_035542955.1 Terriglobales bacterium | reverse complement strand
CCCGCGGGCGGGCGCGGCTCCCTGCGGCCTGCGGGCCCGGGGCTCGCGGGCGCGGTCTTCGGCATGATCGTGCTCGCGATCATGGCGGCGTTCGCGCTCCTGCTCGGGCTGCTCCTCCTGCCCTTCGGGGGGCGCGGCGCGTCGGTGCGCGTGCGCCGCGCGGGCGGATCCGCGCGGGCGAGCGCAGGCACGGCCTCCGGCCCGCCGCCCGACGCGGCCGCGGGCACGGGCTCCGACGACGGCGCCGCGACCGAGCACGAGCGTTCGTATGCCGAAGTGATCGAGGCCTGGCCGATCGCGCTGCTGCTCGGGCTCACGCTGGCGGCCGCGGCGCTCGCGCCGGCGAGCGCGTGGGCCAAGTGGCTCGTGCCGATGGACAACGCGCAGACGGATCACCTCAAGGCGTACGGCCTCACCTTCTGGGTGCTCCAGCAGGGGCACAAGGCCGAGTGGCTGCTCAACTATCGCGCGGGCTCGTTCCTGCTGCCCGACGATCCGGCGATCGAGCGCGAGGCCAACGTGCGCGGCGTCGCCATCGAGGCGATGAGCGGCTCGGAGGAGGCCGCGATGCGCGCGCAGATCGCGGACAACAACATGGAGGCGGTCGCGCTGGAGAAGGCGCCGAAGGTCGCGGTCTACATCCCGCCGAACACGCCGCCCTGGGACGACGCGGTGACGCTGGCGCTCGACTACGCGGAGATCCCGTACGCGCGGGTGTGGGACGAGGAGGTCCTGCGCGGCGAGCTGACGAAGTACGACTGGCTCCACTTGCACCACGAGGACTTCACCGGACAGCACGGCAAGTTCTACGGCGCCTATCACAACTTCCCCTGGTACCAGGAGGAGGAGCGGGTGCAGAAGGCGATGGCGGCGAAGATGGGGTTCGCCAAGGTGACCCAGCTCAAGGCCGCGGTGGCGCAGGCGATCAAGGACTACATCGGGCACGGCGGGTTCATGTTCGGCATGTGCTCGGCGACGGACACGTACGACATCGCGCTCGCGGCGCAGGGCGTGGACATCGCGGACACGCCGTACGACGGCGATCCGCCCGATCCGCAGGCGCAGAGCAAGCTGGACGAATCACGCACGCTCGCCTTCAAGGGCTTCCATCTCGAGATCGATCCCTACCTCTACAAGTTCTCGGACATCGACGTGACGCAGGACGCCGACCAGCGTGGACCGAACTCGTTCTTCACGCTGTTCGACTTCTCGGCGAAGAACGACCCGGTGCCGACGATGCTGGTGCAGGATCACCTGAACGCGGTGCCGGAGTTCCTCGGCCAGACGACGGGCTTCCATCGCGAGTTCCTGAAGAGCAACGTGCTGGTGCTCGGGGAGGTGGACGGCACGGACGAGGTGAAGTACATCCACGGCCAGTACGGGCGCGGCACGTTCACCTATCTGGGCGGGCACGATCCGGAGGACTTCCAGCACCGGGTGGGCGATCCGCCGACGGACCTGTCCCAGCACAAGCACTCGCCGGGGTATCGACTGATCCTGAACAACGTGCTGTTCCCGGCGGCGGAGCGGAAGAAGCAGAGGACGTAGCGCGGCGCCGGAAGGACCCGGGAAGAGGCGGGAGGCGGCCCTGGGCGGCCTGCTCGGCGGGTGCCTCCCGGCTCCGATCAGAACGGCTTCATCGCCGCGCCGTCGAACTCGTCGCCCGCCGGGTCGATCTTGTTCCCGTTCGCGTCGGTCCCGCCGAACCGGAACACCCAGTGCGAGGGATCGATCGTGGCGTTGCCCGCGTCGTTCTGGCGAATCATGAAGTAGACCGTGGCCGTGTAGTTCGTCTCGTCGTAGATGACCGCGAGGGGAATCGGCGAGATCCCCGCCTCCTGGTCCTGATGCAGGACCACGCCGTTGTCGTACACGCCCGCGGTGCCGCCGGTCGCTCGCAGGATCGACCAGTTCGAGCTCCTCATCACCGATCCCGGATCCATGGCCTGATTGAACTGGATCTTGAGCGTGAAGATCTTCGCCGCGCCGGGCGTGGCCAGGGAAGGATCCAGCAGGGAGACCTGCGTGTTCGGGCCGAGATACGGATCGAAGCTCGAGTCCCGGGAATCGGCGTAGAAGATCTGCGGCGTGAACAGCTCGAGGTCCAGCTCGCGGGCAAGCGTGTTCCCCTGCGCCGTGTTCAGGTTGTCGAGCGCCGTGACCTGCTCCTGGGCCAGCGCTTTCTCCCCGAGCGCGACGTAGGAGCGGGCCAGGTCCACGTACGCGTTCGCGTACGTGCGATCCAGGCTGATCGCGCGGCGGAACTCGTCGATCGCGCGCGTGGAGTCGCCCGCCTTGTTGCAGGCGAGACCGAGGCTGTAGAAGCCGCTGGCCTGCGTGGGCGCGATCCGCGTGGCCTTGCCGAATTCCAGCTCAGCCTCGTAGACGCGATCGGTGGTCAGGTAGACGTGCCCGAGTGCCTCGTGCGCGTCGCTCGAGCCGGGTTCGATGGCGAGCGCGGCCTTCAACTCGCGCTCCGCCTCGCCGTACTGCTTCGCCTGGATGCAGGCGTTGGCGAGGTCGCGGTGCGTGTCCGCCGAGGTCGGGTCGGTGCCGACCGCCTTGCGATACGCGGCGATCGCGTCCTCGGTCCTGCCGAGGAAGAGCTGGACCCGGCCCATGTACGTATAGGCTTCGGTCAGGCCCGGCTGGAGCGCCGCCGCGCACTTGAACGCCGAGATCGCGGCATCGTACTTCTTGTCCTGGACCATCTTGGCGCCGCGCGCCAGCGCCGCCTGGGCAACCGCCTCGCGATTCGACTGCTGCGACGCGAGCGCCGAGGCGACATCGGTCAGGCTGGAGACCATCCAGCTCATCGGTGGGTCCTTCCGCCGGCGGAGTGCCCGCCCGGTCCCCGGGGAGGGGACGACGGCGCGCACGAGGGAGTCCGCCCGCCCTCCCCAAGTCTCGGCTCGAGTGGCCGAAACATGAGGCCCCGGCAGAGCCGGCGCCAAACACCGCGGGGGGCGGCGGTCCGGGCGCCGCGGCGGTCGGCCGCGCGATCGCCGGCCCTGGGAGCCGAGCACGGGCGGGCCGTGCCGGCTTCGCTCAGCGCCGGGCGAGCCAGATCACGCGGCGCGGGTAGTCCACCGTGACGAGCAGGTTCGAGAGGACGTCCCATCCGATGCCGACCTCGATCGGCGCGGGGAGACCCTCACTGATCCCGGAGAAGCTCACGAGCTTGGCGGACGGCACGAAGAAGGAGACGCCGCGCCCGAGGGAGAGCTCCCGGAGGCGGACTCCCCTCTCCACGGGCTCGAGCTTCACGCGCCGGGCCAGAGCCGGATCCACGCAGGTCCGGCTCTTCCCCGTGTCGATCTGGACCAGCACCGATTCGCCTTCGGCGGTCCCCCGCACCATCAGCATGCCCGGATCTCGTGGCGACCAGACGAGAGGCAGCGAAACGCCGATCCCGCGCCCATCGGGCCACGGCCTCGTCGAGACCGCGAGCCGGCGCGTGCGGTAGTCCAGCGTGAAGCGGCCGGCGATCAGGTAGCGCGGCCCGATCAGCCCCGGAGGATCCGCGCCCGGGCTCTCCGCCGCGGGCTGGTCGAGCCACACCGAGCCGAGCGCGCGCAGCGATCGCACGCGGAACGCCCGACGCGAGCCCAGGGGCCTGCCGTCGGAATCGAAGAACTCGGTGCGTCCCGTCGTCCGCAGGCCGAGGCGATCGGCGACCCGCGGGGCAATCATGAGGCCGGCCATGTCGCCCGTGTCGAGGCCGAGCCGGATCGGATGACCCTCGATCGCGGCCGCGAAGCACGGCATCCCGTGGCGATCGAGGTGCACGGGGATCACCTCGCTCGAGCGATAGCCGAGCGGGGTCTGCCAGTCCGGCGCCGACGCCCCACATCCCGCGAGCCCGCAGAGGATCGCGAGCGAGACGAGGCTCGCGACGACGAGGCGGGGCGCCCCGACCCGCCCGTTGCAGGCACGCGGCGCCCCGCTCTTCACCGCTCGCTCTACTTGTTCTGCGTCGTGTCCGGAGGCGCCGGGGTCGTCGGCGGCATCGGGATCCTGGGCGCGCCCTCGGGAGGCGCGGCCTCGCCCTCGCGGAGCATGCGCCGGTGCTCGATCTCCCGCTGCAGCACTTCCTTGTTGAGCACCGTGAACTCGACCCGACGGTTCCTCGCCCGGTTCTCCGCGTTCGTGTTCGGCACCAGCGGCTTCGACTTGCCGTAGCCCTTCACGGTGAACCGCGTGCTGTCGATGCCCGGGAACTTCGCCTCGACGTATGCCAGCACCGACTTCGCCCGTGCCAGCGACAGCGTCTGGTTCGCGGCCACGCCCCCCACGTCGTCGGTGTGCCCGCTGATCTCGATGCGGAGCGTCGGCCACTGCGTGAGCAGATAGCCCACCGCGTCGAGCGTCGCGTACGACTCGGGCTTGATGTCCGCCTTGCCGGTCTCGAACTCGATGTTCTGGAGCCGGATCTTGCCGGTGTCCATCAGCTCCGTCTCGCGCTCCATCACCTCCATCGGGCAGCCGTTGGCGTCCACCTTGAGGCCCTTCGGCGTGCCCGGGCACTTGTCCACGCCGTCGCACACGCCGTCGCCGTCCGAGTCGATCGGGCAGCCGCTCGCATCCACCGTGCAGCCCTTCGGTGTGTCCGGGCACTTGTCCACGCCGTCGCACACGCCGTCGCCATCCGCGTCGCTCGGACAACCCTTGACGTCCACCGTGCAGCCCTTCGGCGTGTTCGGGCACGCGTCCAGCCCGTCGCACACGCCGTCGCCGTCCGCGTCCGCCGGGCAGCCCTTCGCGTCCACCGTGCAGCCCTTCGGCGTGTCCGGGCACTGGTCGATCCCGTCGCACACGCCGTCGCCGTCGGAGTCCTTGGGGCAGCCGTTCGCGTCCACCTTGCATCCGAGCGTCGTGTTCGGGCACTTGTCGAGCCAGTCGCGCACGCCGTCCAGGTCCTGGTCGCGCGGTCTGCCGCCCAGCACGTACGTGAGTCCCACCGTGGCGCAGATGTCGTTCGAGAACTCCTCCGCGTCCCGGTCGCGGAAGAAGAAGTCGCGCGCCTCGAGGCGCAGGTACGTGCGCTGCTCGAGACCGATGTTCCACAGCACGCCCGCGCCCACGTTCCCCGCGCCCCGCTGGAGCTTGAAGTCCTCGCGCCCGCGGCCCGGCGGCCCGTTGACCGTCGTGTGCGAGGCGCCGTAGCCCACGCCCGTGAGCAGGAAGGGAACGATGTGGCCGTCGGCCGGGCGCAGGTTCCAGCGCGCGTCGAGACCGGCGTAGAAGAAGTTGTGCCGGAGGTCGGTCAGGGTGTCGGACTTCGTCGGCCCGAAGGTCGCCATGCCTTCGAGCGAGAGCACGGACATGATCCGGAGCCCGAGGGAGCCTTTGTACGCGGGGCCGTCCTTCATGTGGGCGCGCGTGTCGTAGTGGAAGTAGCCCGCCCCGCCGGAGATCTCCAGCGGGTGCCCGACGATCTGGGCGGCGGCCGGGGCAGCGCCCAGGACGGCGACGAGGACACACGGAAGCGCGCGCTTCGACCAATGCATGAGGGACGACCTCCTCGAGTAGAGACGAACAGCGTGAGCCCGGAGCGCTGCCGATCCGGAATTCGTCGCGGCCCGAGCACCGGACCCGCTTCCTCGAGGAGCGGGTTACCCTGCGGGCGTGTGCCGGCCCGGTACCGGGCCCGCGAGCGGCGGCCAGGGAGTCCTGGGGAGTGGATACGGCCTCCCGGGAGGTCTCTCGGGCCGGGTGTCCCCGGGCAGAATCCCGTAAGTGCTACCATCCGGCCCCCCGGCAGGTCAACGAAAGCCGCGTGCCGGATCGATCCCCCCGAGGAGACAGCGATGACCCGAGAAGAGCGGGACGCCCTGATCGCGCAGTACGCACGAGGTTTCGAGGAGGTCGCCCGGGCCCTCGAGGGCTTCCCCCGCGAGTCGCTGACCGCCCGGCCGCTGGCGGGCAAGTGGAGCGCGGCCGAGATCGTGCATCACCTTGCCGACTCCGAGTCGATCTCGGCCCAGCGTCTGCGGACCCTGCTCGTGCAGGAGCGGCCGCTGATCCACGGCTACGATCAGGAGGTCTACGCGGAGAAGCTCCGCTACAACGACCGGCCGATCGAGCCCGCGCTGGCCGCCTTCCGCGCCGCGCGCGAGACGACGATGCAGCTCCTGCGCGCGATGAAGGACGAGGACTGGACACGCGCGGGCTGGCACACGGAGTCCGGGCCCTACTCGGCCGAGACCTGGCTGCGGATCTACAGCGCCCACGGCCGCGACCACGCGGCTCAGATCCGCCGCTTGCGCGAGGCGCTGGCAAAGTGACGGAGCACCACAGCAGGCGGCGCACTCCGGACCTCCGATGATCTGGCGCTGCCGCGATCGCGAGTTCGACCTCTCCACGCGCGCGCTCGTGATGGGCGTGGTGAACGTCACGCCCGATTCGTTCTCGGACGGCGGCCGCTTCCTCGCCCCCGAGGCGGCGATCGACCATGCCCGGCGGCTGCTCGCCGAGGGGGCGGATCTGCTGGACCTCGGCGCGGAGAGCACGCGCCCGGGCGCGGCCCCGGTGCCGGCAGGGGAGCAGTGGCGCAGGCTCCAGCCCGTGATCGCGGCCCTCGCCGCGGAGCCGGAGGCGTGCCTCAGCGTCGACACCTCGAGCGCGGAGGTCGCCTGCCGCGCGCTCGAGGCGGGCGCGCGCGTGATCAACGACGTGACCGCGCTCGGCGATCCGGCCATGGCGGAGACCGTCGCGCGGGCCGGGGCCGGTCTCGTCCTCATGCACATGCAGGGCATGCCCGCCACCATGCAGCAGGAACCGCGCTACGAGGACGTCGCCCGCGAGGTGCGCGAGCGGCTCGCCGAGCGGGTCGCGCGCGCGCGCGCGGCCGGCGTCGATCCCGCCTGCGTGGCGGTCGACCCGGGCATCGGCTTCGGCAAGACGCTCCGGCACAATCTCGAGCTGATCGCCCGCCTCGGCGAGCTGGCCGCGCTCGGCCGGCCGATCGCGATCGGCGTCTCGCGGAAGAGCTTCCTCGGGAAGGTGCTCGATCGGCCGGTGGATCAGCGACTCGAGGGCGGGCTGGCGGCCGCCGCCGTCGCGGTCTTCCTCGGCGCGCACGTCGTGCGCACGCACGACGTGGCGCCCACCGCGCGCGCGGTGCGCATCGCGGACGAGCTGCGAGCCGCGCGACGGATCGCTCCGCTCCCGCGGCCCGCTTCGTAGTCGCCCCGCGGCGCATCTGCTACTCTCGGCCCGGGACTTTCGCGATGACGCCCGTCCACCAGATCTGGCTGCTGGACCTGCTCGACATCTTCCTCGTCGCGGCGCTCTTCTACCGGCTGCTCGTGCTGGTGAAGGGCACGCGCTCCGCGCAGATGTACGTCGGGCTGCTCGTCATCGTCCTGATCGGGCTGCTCGCGCGCGCCTTCGACCTGATCGCGGTCGAGTGGATCGCCAACAGCCTGAGGACCATCTGGCTCATCGGCTTCGTCATCCTCTTCCAGCCCGAGCTGCGCCACATGCTCGCCCAGTTCGGGCGCACCCGCTATTTCCGCTCGTTCCTGCGCGGGGACTCGTACGGCGTGCTGGGCGAGGTGGTGCGCGCGGCCGAGAGCCTGGGCAAGCGCCGGCACGGCGCGCTCATCGTGATCGAGCGCAACACCGGGCTCCGCAACTTCGTCGACACGGGCACGCGGCTCGACGCCAAGATGAGCGCCGAGCTGCTCATGACGGTGTTCTCGCCGGGATCGCCGCTCCACGACGGAGCCGCGATCCTGCGCGAGGACTCGATCGTCGCGGCCTCGTGCATCCTGCCGCTCTCGGCAGATCCCAAGACCGCCGAGACGCTGGGCACGCGGCACCGCGCGGCCCTCGGTCTCTCCGAGGAGTCGGACGCGGCGGTCGTGGTGGTGAGCGAGCAGACCGGCGCGGTCTCGGTCGCGTTCCGCGGCACGCTCAAGAGCCATCTCGACAGCGGCGAGCTGCGCAGCGAGCTGTCGCGCATCTTCCACCTGCGCCCCGAGCAGGACACGGCGATGCCCGCTGCGGCGGAAGGCGACGCGAGCGAGGCGACTCGGCAGATCGCAGGCTGAGCCGCGCCCCGGGACTCAGCTCAGTCCTCGAGCCAGTCCCCCAGCTCCAGCTTGAGCGCGACCAGCGTCTGCTGCGTGTCGCGGAAGAACGCGACGAGCGAGCCCACGAGCGAGCCGAGCGCGGCGACGAAGATCAGCCCGAGCAGCCAGGCGTCGTCGAGCCGGAACAGCGCGGTCAGGAAGATCAGGAGCACGAGCACCGCCGCGAGCAGCACGCAGAGCACGGCGAGCGCGATCGCCTGCCGCATGATCCGGGCGCGCTTCATGAGCCCGCGCATCTGGGTAACGATCTTCTCGTGATCCTCGGCCGGGCGCAGGCGGATCTCGCGGGTCAGCTCCCACGAGCGGTCGATGATCCGCCCGAGCTTGTTGTTCATGGTCAGCAGCAGCAGGCCCACGCCCGAGACCAGGATGACCGGGGCGACCGCGAGCTGGAGGATCGGAATGAGCTCGGTGAAGGACGGCTTGAGCATGAGCGACTCCTGCGCGCGAGGTTCTCGACCCGGATGTCATCTCCCTGTGGAATCGGCCTGCGCCTCCGTGTCGCGGGCGCAGCGGAAGCCGACGTTGAAGTCCACCCAGTTCGAAGGCAGGCCGATGCGGTAGCCGACGCCCATGCAGCCCGGGCCCGTGTACCAGCCGCCCCCGCGGATCACGCGGAACTTCCCCTGCTCCGGGCCCTGCGGGTTCTCGGCGGGCCCCGTCCGGTAGTACTCGGCGTCGTAGCGGTCGGCGACCCACTCCTGGACGTTGCCCGCCATGTCGTAGAGGCCGTACCCGTTCGGCGCGTACGAGCCCACCGGCATCGTGCCGTCGCGGCGCGAGAGCGCGTAGTTGACCTGCGTCGAATCGAGCGCGTCGCCGCCGACGAACTTCGCCCCCGCGATGCCGCCCCGCGCCGCGCGCTCCCACTCCGCCTCGGTGGGCAGCCGCTTGCCGCGCCACTTCGCATACGCTTGCGCGTCCGACCAGCTCACCCCGACCACGGGGTGGCCCGGGAAGGCGGGCCCGCTGTGGAAGCGCTGCATGCCCCAGAAGAACGGCAGGTCCCGCTTGGTCGCCTTGCAGAACTCCGCGTACTCCGCGTTCGTCACCTCGTAGCGGTCGATGCGGAACGCGGCGAGCCGCACCGTGTGCGCAGGATTGTCGGGGCCGCCCTCCCGTCCCATCGAGAACTCGCCGGCGGGGATCAGCACCATGCTGGTGTCGCGCGCGGCGGGCGCGCGCGGCCGGGCCACGCCGTCATGGACGAGGAGCGCGGAGAGCAGCGCGAAGAGGAACAGGAACGCGGGAAGGAAACGGACGAGCTTCACGATCGCACCTCCAGGGCAAGGTCGCGCGCAGTGTGCCACGAACGCCGCGACCAGGTAAGCGAGGTGGCCCCGGTCTGGCTCGCGAACGCTCCGCGTGGGCAACGCGCCGCCTTGACTTCGACTGCAGCCGAACCTTACGTTTCTCGCTCCCCTTCCGCCCCGGAAGGATCCCGTTTCTGGCGGCGTAGCTCAGCTGGTAGAGCAGGAGAATCATAATCTCTGTGTCCGGGGTTCGAGTCCCTGCGCCGCCACCAACTTCCCCCGCTTCCTCCATGCGCCTGCGCCGGATCGAGCCCGTTCTGCGCCGCGCCCTGCGCGGGCCCTGCGCTCCCCCGCGGCGGAACCCGAGCGCCCGGGTCCGCCTCGTCGTCGCGGTGAGCGGCGGCGCGGACTCGACCGCGCTCCTCCTCGGCCTCCATCGCCTGAGCGCAGAGCTGGGCCTCGACCTCCACGCCGCGCACCTGCACCACGGGCTGCGCGGGGCGGAGGCGGACGCCGATCTCGAGTTCGTGCGCGCGCTGTGCGCGCGGCTGGGCGTTCCGCTGTCGAGCGCGCGCTGGGATACGAAAGCCCGCATGCGCCGCCGTGGTC
Organism: Terriglobales bacterium; assembly: GCA_035542955.1. Lineage (GTDB taxonomy): Bacteria > Eisenbacteria > RBG-16-71-46 > RBG-16-71-46 > RBG-16-71-46 > JANXPZ01. The sequence continues at coordinate 1,476 of DATKKO010000234.1, read as the reverse complement.
TCTCGGGACAGGACGGGCTTCGCACGCTCCGCCGCGAGTTCCTCGCGGGCGTCGCCCGAAAGGTCGGGGCCGCGGGTATCGTCACGGGGCACACGGCCGACGATCAGCTCGAGACCCTGCTCATGCGGCTCGGGCGGGGCGCAGGTCTCGTGGGTCTCTCGGGCATGCGGCCCAGGAACGGGATCTGGCTCAAGCCGCTCCTCGAGGCGACGCGCGCCGAGATCGAAGCCGATCTCGTCCGCGCGAAGCAGAGCTGGCGCGAGGATCGCACCAACCGCTCGCCTCTCTACGCCCGCGGCCGCGTCCGGCACGTCGCCGTGCCCGCGCTCGCCCGGGCGCTCTTTCCCGGGCTTCCGCTGGAGCGCGGCCGCGATCTCCTCGTCCGGCGGGCGATCCGGGCAACCTCCGAGGCCCGCGCCTCGGCCGGGGCGCTCGATCGCCTTGCGAGAGCCCTACTCCACCGCTCCTGCCGCATCCAACGGGGCGTGCTCACCATGGAAACCCGGCGCCTGCGGAACCTGCCCGGGGGGCTCAAGACCGCGGCGCTGCGGCGGCTCTGGCGCTCCTTTCGTCCCGATTCGTCCGGCCTGACGGACGCGCACTTGGCAAGCTTTGGCAAGCTGATTGACAGCGCGCGCGGGGACGCCATTATTCACCTGCCCGGCGGCTGGACAGCCGAGCGCGACGGCGCGACCGTGAAGGTGCGCCGCGCCGGACCGGCTCGCGCAAGCGGGCCGGCGCGGGTGAGCGTTCCCGGATCCGTGATCCGGGACGGCCACAGGATCGAAGCTCGCTGGATGACCGGCACCCGGGCACGGAGGCTCCTGGGATCGCGCGCCGCTGCCGGGGAGTTCTTCTCGGCGGAAGGACTGGATGGGTCCGTGTCCGTGCGGTGGGCCGGCCCGGAGGAGAGCTTCGTTCCGTACGGAAGGAGCCGGGCGGCTCGGCTCGGCCGGTTCCTGAGCAAGCAGGGAGTATCGAGGGAGATGAGGCAGCACCCCATCGTTCTCGCGGATGCCCGGGGGATCCTCTGGGTCGTGGGCGTGCGCCGGGCGGCGCGCGCGCCGGTCGAAGCCGGCACCCGGAAGGCCCTCTGGGTCCGCATGGAGCGCCATGACTGAGAGCAGATCCGCCGGTCGACCGCTTCCCTCCGTCGCGAGCGAAGGCCCGTTCATGCGGGTGATGTTCACCGCCGACCAGATCGCCGCGCGCGTGCGCGAGATGGGTCTCGCGCTGGCGCGCGACTACGAGGACAGGCACCCGATCTTCGTCGGCGTGCTCAAGGGCGCCTGCATGTTCCAGTGCGATCTCGCGCGCGCCACCGCCATCGACCTCGACCTCGATTTCATCTCGGTGTCCTCCTACGGCGCGGGCCGGCAGTCGAGCGGAAACGTCCGGCTGCTGATGGACATGCGCGAGGACATCGCCGACCGCCACGTCGTGCTGTGCGAGGGCGTGGTCGACTCGGGCCTGAGC
>DATKKO010000233.1:0-2191 GCA_035542955.1 Terriglobales bacterium | reverse complement strand
GGCCGCGGAGCTGGTCGCGATCGCGTCGCGGCTGCTCGGCCGGGGCGGCTTGGTGCTCGCGACCCGCGTGGACACGGCCGGTCGTGGAGCCCTGTTGCGCGCGTTCCCGTCCGCCGAGGTGCACCATCGGGCCCGCTGCGTGGTGCTCGACGGCCGCCGCCGGCGTCGGCGCGGCCGAGGCGAGGTGCTCGTGGTCTGCGCGGGAACGGCGGACCTCCCCGTCGCCGAGGAGGCGCTGGTCACGGCCCGCGCGATGGGGAGCCGGGCCTCGCTCATCGCGGACGTCGGCGTGGCCGGACTCCATCGCCTGCTGGCGCACCGGCGCCGGCTGAGGAACGCGCGCGTGGTCGTGGTCGTCGCCGGTCTCGAGGGCGCGCTGGCCAGTGTCGTGGGCGGTCTCGTGGACCGGCCGGTGATCGCGGTTCCGACCAGCGTGGGCTACGGCGCGCACTTCGAAGGGCTCGCGCCGCTGCTGGCGATGCTCAACTCCTGCGCCGCAGGCGTCACGGTGGTGAACGTGGACAACGGCTTCGGCGCCGGGTACGCGGCCCACCTCGTCAACGTCGCCGGACGGCGCGGGTGAGCGGGAGGATGCGATGAGGATCGCCTGGTTCGACTGCTCCAGCGGGATCAGCGGCGACATGACGCTGGGCGCGCTCGTCTCGGCGGGCTGGCCGGAGCACGAGGTCGAATCCCTGCCGGATCGCCTCGGCCTCGAGGGTGTCCGGGTCCGCGTGAGCGAGGCACGCCGTGGTCCGATCTCCGCGGTGCGGGTGGAGGTCGACGTGGAGGGGCCGCGCCAGCCGCAGCGGAAGCTCGACGACGTGACCGCGCTGCTCGCGCGCGCCGATCTTCCGCCGCGCGCGCGGGAGCGCGCCCAGGAGGTCTTCCGGCGTCTCGCCGAAGCGGAGGGGCGGGTGCACGGGACTCCGGCCGCGGAGACGCACTTCCACGAGGTGGGCGCGGCCGACGCGCTGGTCGACGTGGCCGGCGCGGCGCTCGGCATCGAGGGCCTCGGCATCGAGCGCGTCCACGCGGCTCCGCCCCGGCTCGGACGCGGCCAGGTGAGATCGGAGCACGGGCTGCTGCCCGTGCCGGCTCCGGCCACGGCCTTTCTCCTCGAGGGCGCGCCGGTCGAGATCGGCGAGGTGGAGGCGGAGCTGACGACGCCCACCGGCGCGGCGCTGCTCGCCGCGATGGTCACCGACTGGTCCGCGCCGCCGGTGTTCCGGCTCGAGCGGGTGGGCACGGGTGCGGGAGCGCGCGATCTGCCGGGACAACCGAACGTGTTGCGCGTGCTGATCGGTGAATCCGAGACCGGCGCCGGTTCCGGCGGGCCGGCGCGCGGGCGCGTGGCCGTTCTCGAGACGGCGCTCGACGACGAGAACCCGCAGGTGGTGGGTGCTCTCGTGCCGCGGCTGCTCGCGGCGGGAGCGCTCGACGCGATGGTGGTGCCGAGCGTGATGAAGAAGGGCCGGCCGGGGATGTGGCTGATCGTGATCGCGGCCCCGAACGACGCGGCCCCGCTCGCCCGCATGCTCCTGCTCGAGACCACGAGCCTGGGCGTGCGCGTCCGGCACGAGGATCGTTACGAGCTGGAGCGCCGGGTGGACGAGGTCGACACTCCCTTCGGCCGCGTGGCGCTCAAGATCGCGACGCTTCCCGGGACGGGCGAGAGGGCCGTGCCCGAATTCGAGTCGGTGCGCGCGGTGGCCGAGCGTGCGGGGCGTCCGCTTCGCGAGGTGTCCGAGGCGGCGCTGGCCGCGTGGCGCGCGCGCGGAGAGCGCACACGGTGAGTCTGCTCTCGGCGCGGGACCTGTGGATGGCCCCGCCGGCCGAGGGATCCGGGCACCAGGTCGCGCCAGAGGCGCGACCTGGTCGCGCGATCCTCCCCGAGGCGGTGATCCGCGGCTTCTCGCTCGAGCTCCCCCGCGGCGAATGGGTGGCGCTCACGGGAGCGAACGGCTGCGGCAAGACGACCCTGCTCCTCGGCCTCGCGGGCCTGTGGCCGCTGCGATCGGGTGAGGTGCGGATCGCGGGCGAGGCGATCGGGTCACCCGCGTGCCGCGGCCGGGCGGCCGTGATCCTGCAGGATCCCTCGTCCCAACTCCTGCAACCGACCGTGCGCGACGAGCTGTCGTTCACGGCGCTGAACCTCGGCCGGGCCGAGGAGGACGTCGCTCGCGACGTG
>DATKKO010000232.1:0-6248 GCA_035542955.1 Terriglobales bacterium | reverse complement strand
CCTCGGTGCGCTCGCGTCGGCCGCTGCGCCAGGCGCAGGTGATCGTCGAGGACGTCGAGGGCGATCCGGGCTGGTACCGCGTGAGCCTGAAGGTGCGGCCGCACTTCAAGTACATGGGCGCGTACTTCACGCTCTCGCTGGTCGGGAAGCTCGACAAGAAGTGAGATCGCGGCCGTGCCCGGGCGAGAGGGAACGCGCCCGGGCCGGCGCGGCGGATTCCGGGGAGACGAACCACAGGAGGACGGGCGGCCGGTGACCCGCCCGATCCCGGGGACGCTCGAGTCACCACGGGGGCCAGGCGAACATGGCAGAAACCGTCCATCTCTACCTGAAGGCGAATGGCCAGCAGATCAAGGGCGAGAGCACGCAGATGTCGCTCGGGCGCGCGGACAGCATCGAGTGCGTCTACTACGAGCAGGGGATCGAGACCGCGCGCGAAGCGGGCAGCGCGCTGGCCACCGGCCGCCGGCAGTACACGCCGATCCTGATCCGCAAGCGCATCGACAAGTCCTCGCCGCTGATCTTCAAGGCGCTCACTCAGAACCAGGTGATCGACGCGGTGTTCAAGTTCTTCCGCCCGAACCCGACCGGCGACGGCACGACCGAGCAGTTCTTCACCGTGGAGATCAAGAAGGGGCGCATCGCCGCGCTCAAGAACTACGTTCCGGACACGATCGAGCCCGCCAGCTCGACCGAGCCGCCGCTCGAGGAGATCCAGTTCCTGTTCCACACGATCTCCATGACCTACACGGATGGCGGCGTCACGCACGAGGACACCTGGGACCTGTCGAAGTAGGAGACGAAAGGAGCCGACAGCGGGGGGCGCCGAGGCAGGAGCGCCCCCTCGACCCGGACGATCCATGAACCCGCTGCTGCCGACGCGCGACCTGCCCTGGCGGGTGTGGATCGATCGGAGAGACCGCGATGCCCCGTGAGCAGAGCCTGCTGGAGCGCCTGCGCGATCCGGACGAGCGGTCGGGGCGGAGCATCCACGAGAACACGAACCGGCTCGCCGAGTCGGTGATGCGCAACCTGCGCCGCCTGCTGAACTCGCGGCACGGCGTCTCGCCCATCGCGGCGGACTACGGCATCCCCGACCTCTCGGACCTGGTGCACGACTTCCCGGACGCCATCGCCGGCATGCGCAAGGCCATCAAGACCACGATCGACAAGTACGAGCCGCGGCTCCGTCGCGTGGCCATCAAGCACGTCGACTCGCCCGACGATCCGCTCGCGCTGCGCTTCGAGATCACGGCCGAGCTGGTGACCGAGGAGGAGCGGGCGTCGGTGTGGTTCGAGACGCGGGTCGACGGATCCGGTGCGGTACAAGTGAAGGGTTGAGGGATTGATCGAGCGCTACTACCAGGACGAGCTGCAGTACCTCCGCGAGCTGGGAGGGGAGTTCGCGCAGGCGCACCCGGCGCTCGCGCACCACCTCTCCGGGCCGGGACGCGACCCGGACGTCGAGCGCATGCTCGAGGGCTTCGCCTTCCTCGCCGCGCGGGTGCGGCAGAAGCTCGACGACGAGTTCCCCGAGCTGGCGCACGGGGTGATGAACCTGATGTGGCCGCACTACCTGCGGCCCGTGCCCTCGCTGGCGATCCTCGAGTTCGCGCCGACCTTCCAGGCTATGCGCCAGTCGCAGCGCGTCCTCCGCGGCGCCGAGGTGCAGTCGGTGCCCGTGGACGGCACGCCCTGCCGCTTCCGTACCGCGTACGACGTGCCGCTGCACCCGCTCTCGCTCGAGAACGCGGTGCTCGAGACGCGCACGAGCGGCCAGTCGCGCCTGCGGCTCGCGTTCCGGCTGTGGAACCAGGCGAAGCCCGAGACGCTCGCGCTCGAGAGCCTGCGCCTGCACCTGCACGGCGAGCCGGCGGTGAGCTGCGCGCTCTACCACCATCTGTGCACGCACCTCGAGGAGGCGCGCGTCTCGCTGTCGGCGGCGGGGGAGCCGGCGCGGCCGCTCGAGATCGCACCCGCCGGGTTCGGCGACGACGAGGCCCTGCTCCCGTACGCGGCCGCGTCGTTCCCGGCCTACCGCCACCTGCAGGAGTACTTCGCGCTCCCGCAGAAGTTCCTGTTCGTGGACCTGCTCGGGCTCGAGCGCCTGCGCGAGCTGCCGGTCGTCGACCGCTTCGAGGTGGACCTGCGCTTCGATCGCGCGCTGCCCGCCTCGCTGCGGGTCACGCGCGAGCACCTGAAGCTCTACTGCACGCCGATCGTGAACCTGTTCCCGCTCGAGGGCGATCCGATCCGGCTCGACCGCTCGCAGAGCGAGTACCGGCTGCGCCCCTCGGGGCGCGACCCGCTCCACTACGAGGTGTACACGGTCGACCGCGTGACTGCGCTCTCCGGCGGCGCGGGGGAGAAGCGCGAGATCCCGGACTTCTACGCCTTCACCGCGGGGCTCCGGCGCGGCCAGCCCTGCTACTACTACACGCGCCTGCGCAGCTCCGTGGTCGATCAGCGGCCCGACCTCTACATCTCGTTCGTGGACGCCGACAGCGCGCCCGCCTTCCCCGAGGCGGAGACGCTCTCGTTCGGCTTCACCTGCACGAACCGGAGGCTCTCGGAGGGTCTCGAGATCGGCGACGTGCACGTGCCCACGGACACCTCGCCCTCCTTCGTCCAGTTCCGCAACCTCGGCGTGCCCACGCGCTCGGCCGCGCCGCCGCTGGGCGGGGACCTGCACTGGCGGCTGATCTCGCACCTCACGCTGAACCAGCTCCCGCTGGCGAGCGTCGAGGCACTGCGGGGCGTGCTCGACCTCTACAACCTCCAGGCCCTGCACGACGCGCAGGCCGCGCGCGCCAACGCGCTCCGGCTCGAGGGCATCCAGGCGGTGCACGCGCGCGCCGCGACCACGCTCGCGGGCGGGCACCTCCTGCGCGGCACCGTGGTCACGGTCGACGTGCTCGAGGACCATTTCGCGAGCGAGGGCGATCTCTATCTCTTCGCCTCGGTCCTGCAGGAGTTCATCGCGCTCCACGCCACGCTGAACGGCTTCGTCCAGCTCGAGGTGCGGGGCGCGCAGCACGGCGACACGTTCTCGTGGCCGCCGCGCACGGGGAGGGACCGCCTGTGAGCGCGCTGCCGCCCGCCTCCGACGCGCGCGGCGAGGCGGAGCCCGCGGGCGCCGATCCGGTACGCGACGCGCGGCGCATGTCCTTCTTCCCGCTCGTGAAGATGCTGCTGCGCGTCCAGCCCGGGACCGCGCGGCCCGGCGAGGCGGGCCCGCCCGCGCGCGAGCCGCTGCGCTTCCGCCCGGCCGCCACGCTCGCGTTCCCCACCTCCGACGTGGAGTCGGTCGAGCCGATCGGCCCGACCCAGGCTCGGGCACCCGCCGAAGGCGGGTCGGGGTGCCCCGGCGACGACGTGGAGCGCTGGCGCGTGACCGTGAACTTCATGGGCCTGTACGGGCCCGCGTCCCCGATGCCCAACCACTTCACGGAGGAGATCCTGTGGGCGGGCCCCGAGGCGCAGGGCGCGCGCGACTTCGTCGACCTGTTCGACCACCGCATGATCTCGTTCGTCTTCCGCGCCTGGGAGAAGTACCGCTTCCCCGAGCAGTTCCGGCCGGAGACTCCCGATCCGTTCACGCGGCGCATGTTCTGCCTGATGGGGCTCGGCACGGACGGCATGCGCGAGGCCGCCGGGCTCGAGCGGCTGCCGTTGCTCGCCTCGGCCGCCCTGCTCTCGAGCCGCCAGCGCTCGGCCGTCGGGCTCGAGAGCCTGCTCCGCACGCACTTCTCCGACGTGCCCGTGCGCGTCGAGCCCTGCATCACGCGCCGCGTGCCGATCCCCGAGGCGGACACGATGCGGCTCGGGGACCGCGCCGCCCGGCTCGGGACGGACGCCTGCCTCGGGGCGAGCGTCTCGGATCGCAGCGGGAGCTTCCGGATCGTCCTGGGCCCGATGCGGCTCGACACGTTCCGCGGCTTCCTGCCGCGCGGCGAACGGCTCCCCCGGCTCGCGCGGCTGGTGCGGCTCTACCTCGCCGACCCGCTCGACTTCGAGGTCGCGTTGCGGCTCGACGCCTCCGATCTGCCGCCGCTCGCGCTCGGGGCCGGGCTCGACCTGCCGCTCGGGCAGGCGAGCTGGCTCTCCCCGACCGGTCGCGACGAGGGCCGGGTGCGCCTCTTCATCCGCGAGCTGGATCCTCTGCCCGCGGCGACCCTCGCGGAGGCCCCGCGCCTCCGCGCCGCCGCCGGGAGCACCACCCCCACGATGGCGTCGGCCCCCGGCGCGAGGAGATGACGATGGACGTGGACCTCAAGGGTCTCATCCGCAAGCTCAACCGGTCCTGCACCCGCGCGCTCGAGGGCGGCGCGGGGCTGTGCGTGTCGCGCGGGCACTACGAGGTGACGGTCGAGCACATGCTCGCGCAGCTCCTCGACGACCCCGGCCTCGACGTGCAGCCGATCCTGCGTCATTTCGACGTGAACATCTCGGCCTTCACGCGCACCGTGCAGCACGCGCTCGACCGTCAGCGCGCAGGCAACACCGGGCGCCCCGTGTTCTCGCCGCTGCTCCTGCAGTGGATCCAGGACGCCTGGGTGCTGGCCTCGGTCGACTACGGCGAGGCGCGCGTGCGCTCCGGGGTGCTGCTGTTCGCGCTGGCGCTGCGGCCCGAGCGCTACGCCGCGGACGAGATCGCGGGCATGCTCGAGCCGATCCGCCGCGAGGAGCTGAAGCGCGACCTCGCGAGCATGACCGCGGGCTCGCGCGAAACCGGCGAGACGCCGGCGGAGGCGGAGGGGGGCGAGGCGCCGGCGGTGGCGGGCGCGCCGCGGCCCGAGGGCGAGGGCGCGATCGCGCGCTTCATGGTGGACTTCACCGCGAAGGCCCGCGAGGGCGGGATCGATCCCGTGTTCGGGCGCGACCGCGAGATCCGGCAGATGATCGACATCCTCGCGCGGCGGCGGAAGAACAACCCGATCGTGGTGGGCGAGCCCGGCGTGGGCAAGACCGCGGTGGTCGAGGGCCTCGCGTTGCGCATCGTCGAGGGCGACGTGCCCGACGTGCTGAGGAACGTGCGCCTGCTCTCGCTCGATCTCGGCCTGCTCCAGGCCGGGGCGGGCGTCAAGGGCGAGTTCGAGAACCGGCTCAAGGCGGTGATCGCCGAGGTCAAGGCCTCGCCCACGCCGATCGTCACCTTCATCGACGAGGCGCACACGCTGATCGGCGCCGGCGGCGCGGCCGGGGGCAGCGACGCGGCGAACCTGCTCAAGCCCGCGCTCGCGCGCGGCGAGCTGCGCACGATCGCGGCGACGACGTGGTCCGAGTACAAGAAGTACTTCGAGAAGGACGCCGCGCTCGAGCGGCGCTTCCAGGTGGTGAAGCTGGACGAGCCGTCGGAGGAGACCACGACGGTGATGATGCGCGGCCTCAAGGAGAAGTACGAGGCCGCGCACGGCGTGCGCATCCTCGACGAGGCGGTGGTGGCGGCGGCGCGCTTGTCGAGCCGCTACATCTCGGGCCGCCAGCTCCCCGACAAGGCGGTCGACCTGCTCGACACCGCGGCCGCGCGCGTGAAGATCGGGCGTGCGACCAAGCCCGCCGAGGCGGAGGACCTGGAGCGCCGGCTCCAGGCGCTGGGGCGCGAGAAGTGCGCGCTCGAGTCGGAGAAGGAGACGAGCGGCGAGGGCGCGGCCGAGCGCCTGCGCGCGCTCGAATCGGAGATCGCCTCGCTCACCGCGTCGCGCGAGCAGGTGATGGCGCGCTTCGCGCGCGAGCGCGCGGCGCTCGACAAGGTGCTCGCGCTGCGCGCGGGCCTGGAGGCGGCGAGCGGCGCGGGCGCGCCGTCACCCGGGGCGCCCGCGGTGCCCGCGGCCGCGGCGCGGGCCGCGGCGAGCAAGGCGCCCGGCGCCGGACCGGTCGCGGCGTCCGGCGACGGGCCGGGCGTCGCGGCCGCGGCTCCGGCCGATCCCGAGGCGCTCCGCCGCGAGCTCGACCAGGCGATCCGCGAGCTGTTCGACCTGCAGGGCGAGGCTCCGCTCGTGCCGCTCGACGTCGACGCGCGGCTGGTGGCGAGCGTGGTCAGCGCGTGGACCGGCGTGCCGGTGGGCAAGATGATGAAGGACGAGGCCGCCGCGATCCTCGGCTTCCGCGACCGCCTCGCCGAGCGCATCAAGGGGCAGGACCAGGCGCTCGAGGCCGTGGATCGCGGCCTGCGTGCGGCGCGCGCGGGCTTGAAGAGCCCCAGCACCCCGATCGGCGTGTTCCTCTTCGTCGGCCCGAGCGGCGTG
>DATKKO010000231.1:0-2173 GCA_035542955.1 Terriglobales bacterium | reverse complement strand
AGCCGCCCCGGGCTCGCCTCCGCGCTGGGCGAGCGGCTCGCCCGCGCGCTGCCCTCCGCGCTCGCGCCAGACCTGGTGACGGCGGTCCCGCTCCATCCCGCGCGCCGCCGCGAGCGCGGCTACAACCAGGCATGGCTGCTCGCGGCGGAGGTCGCGCGCCGCATCGGCGTTCCGGCTCTCGAGGACGTGCTAGCGCGGGTCCGGCCCACGGCGGCGCAGGCCCGGCTCGATCCGGAGCGCCGGTGGCGGAACCTGGCCGGGGCCTTCCGGGTGCCGGAGTGGCGCGCGTTCCGGAACCGGTGCATTCTGGTGGTCGACGACGTGGTGACCACGGGGGCGACGCTCGAGGCCTGCCTCGAGGCGCACGCCGCAACCGGGGCGCGGCCCGTGGGGGCCGCGCTGGCCTGGGCTCAGTGATGTCACACCTCCACATCCCCGACGGCGTGCTTCCCTGGGACGTCTGGGTCCCGGGCCTCGCGGTCGCGCTGCTGCTGCTCGTGCTGAGCGCGCACTCGTTGCGCGCGGCCACGCGGCAGACCGTGGCGTATCAGGGCGGGCTCGCCGCGCTCGTGGTCGCCGTGATGGCGATCGAGGTGCCGCTCGGGCCCCTCGAGTACCACCTCACGCTGCTCGGCCCCGTGGGTGTGCTGCTGGGGCCGGCGGCGGTATTCCAGGTCGCCTTCGTGGCGAGCGCGATCCTGGCGCTGGTCGGGCATGGAGGGCTCACGGTGGTGGGACTGAACGCGCTCGTGCTGGGATCGGGCGCGGCCCTCGCGCGCCCGGTCTACGCGCGCCTTTCGCGCCGCCTGCCGGTCGCGCCCTCGATGGCCCTGGCCACGGCCGCGGCGCAGGCGCTCTCGGGCGCGTTGTGGCTGGCGGTCGTCGGCGCGAGCCTGCGGTTCGGCGCGGCCGGCCACGCGCGGTTGGGGCTGCTCGCCGGCATCGCCTTCCCGCTGTGGATCGCGGGCGTGGTGGTCGAATCGGCCGTGGCGTTCGGCATCGCGCGGTTCGTCTCCCGGGTGCGCCCGGACCTCCTTCCGGCCGCGACTCCCGCGGGTGCGCGATGACCGATCCGCTCTCGCAGATCGATCATCTGGCCAGCGCCGGCCGCTCGCCCTGGCACCGCGCGAGCGCGCTCGCGAAGCTGCTGCTCGCGGCCGAGCTGGTCCTGCTCGCGGTGCTCGCCCCGTCGCTGTCGCCCTCGCTCGGGCTGCTCGCGGTCCTCTACGCGTCGGCCTGGGCGCTCGCGCTGAGCGGCCGCGTTCCCTGGCGCCTCCTGCTCGCGGCCTCGGGATACCCGGTGCTCTTCGTGCTGTTGTTCCTCGTGGCGCGCTGGGACGGCACGCTGCGCACGCCCGTCCGGCTACTGCTGCCGCCGCTCACCGCGACGCTGGTCGCGGTCTGGCTGGTCACCACGACGCCCTACCCGGACCTCTTCGCGCCGCTCTCGCGCGTCCTGCCGCGCAGCGTGGGCGACGGGCTCTTCCTCACCTACCGCGCGCTGTTCGAGCTCACGCGGCGCACGGACGGCATGTGGCGCGCGCTCCGGCTCCGCGGCGGCGCGCGCGGTCCGCTCTCCGGCCGGCTCGCGGTCGCGGGTGAGGGCCTGGGCACCCTGGTCCTGCACGGCTTCGAGCGCAGCCAGCGTCTCTACGCCACGATGCAGCTGCGCGGCCACACCGGGCGGATCTGCGGCTGCCGCCACTTCGCCGAGGGCACGCGCTACGACCTGCTCGCGGGCGCGGCGGGGCTCGCCGTCGCGGTGGGCGCCGCGCTGGCCTGGAGAATGCCGTGAACGAGACGGTCGTGCGCGTCTCGTGCGTGCGCCACACCTATCCCGACCGCACGCAGGTCCACCTGTGCGGTCTCGAGTTCGTGGCCCGCCGCGGCGAGCGCGTGGTCATCGTCGGCCCCAACGGCAGCGGCAAGACCACGCTGTTGTTCCACGTGCTCGGGTTGCTCGAGCCGCAGGAGGGGGAGGTCACGGTGTTCGGGGTGAATCCCGCGCGCCGCTTTCACCACATTCGCGAGCGCATCGGCGTGCTCATGCAGAACGTCGAGGAGCAGATCATCGCGCCCACCGTGTGGGACGACGTCTCCTTCTCGCCCCGCAGCTACGGCTACGCCGGGCCCGAGGTGGAGCGCATGGTGAACGCCGCGCTCGAGCAGGTCG
>DATKKO010000230.1:0-4504 GCA_035542955.1 Terriglobales bacterium | reverse complement strand
CGGCCGGGGCTCGGAGTCGTGCCCGCGGAGGTGGCGGCGTGAGCCGCCGGCTCGCGATCTACGTCGTGGCCGTCGGCCTGGCCGCGGCGGCCGTGCTCGGCTTCTCCGTGCCGCCGGGGCTCGGCGCGCTCGCGGGCCACTACCTGGCCTGGGTCCTGATCTGCGTGCTCTCCGAGCTCATGTGGCTGAGCACGATCTCGGGCGAGGGGACGTGGAGCCTCTCGTCGAGCGCGTTGCTCGCCGCGGTGATGCTGTGGGGCCACGCGGCCGCGATGTGGATCGCGTGCGTGAGCACGGTGCTCGCCGAGTTCCTCGTGCTGCGCAAGCCCTGGACGCGCGCGTGGTTCAACAGCGCGCAGATGGCGCTCACGGTGTGGGCGGCGGGCTGGGCGTTCGTGCTCTGCGGCGGGCCCGCCGGCGGCCTGCACGGCCTCGCGATCGGCGGCGTGGGCGAGGGTCAGCTCCTCGCGCTGCGCCTGGTGCCGGCGACGCTCGTGCTGTTTGCCGTGTTCCTGCTCGTCAACCGCTCGCTCGTGGCCGCGGCGGTCTCGTGGTCGACCGACCGTCCCTACGCGCGCGTGCTGCGCGAGGACTGGTTCTACGCCGAGCGGCTGCTCGAGGACGCGGCCGCCTTCCTGCTCGCGCCGCTCATGGTGATCTCGTACCGCGCCATCGGCTACTTCGGCGTCGCCCTCTTCTACGCGCCGCTCTTCATGATCTACAAGTCGGGCCGCCGCTTCGTCGAGCTGCGCCAGGCGCAGAACCAGATGATCCACACCGAGCGCCTCGCGGCGAAGGGGGAGATGGCGGCCGAGATCGGGCACGAGTTGCGCACGCAGCTCGCCGCGATCAGCGGACACGCCCAGATGCTGCTCAAGGACGCCGAGCGCAGGATCTTCGAGCACGTCGAGCGCCGCGGGCGCATCATCATCGAGCAGTCGCGGCGCATGGAGGCGATGGCCCGGGGCCTGATGGATTTCTCGCGCGCGGAACTCAACATCGAGCGTGTCGACCTGAACGCGCTCATCCAGCGCTCGGTGGAATTCGTGCGCACCCAGAACCGCTTCGACGGCGTGGAGTGGGACCTGCGCCTCTCGGAGCCGGGACCCGCGCTGCGCGGCGACCCCGGCCAGCTCCAGCAGGTGCTGCTCAACCTGTTCGTGAACGCGGCGGACGCGATGAAAGAGCGCCCCGCGGCGCGGAAGGTGATCGGCGTCACCAGCTCCCAGGACGAGCGCGGCCGGCTCGTGCGGCTCGTGGTGACCGACACCGGCCCGGGCATCGCGGAGCCGAACCTGCACCGCATCTTCGAGCCCCACTTCACCACCAAGCCCGAGGGCCACGGCTACGGGCTCTCGACCTCGTACCGCATCATCACGAACCACGGCGGCCAGATCCGGGCCGAGAGCCCGCCGGGGCTCGGCGCCTCCTTCACGATCACGATGCCCGTCGACGGGCCGGGAGGCTGGGGCTGATCCCTGCGTCGGGCTGGGCGCTCGTGGTGCGCGTCGACTTCGGTGGCTGCGTGCTGCTCGCGGAGGACGGCGCGCTGGTGGCGGCCACGGTGCGCGGCCGGCTCATGGGACCGAAGAAGGCGCTCGGCAACGCGGTCGTGGTGGGCGACCGGGTGCGGATCGAGGTCGAGAGCGGGCGGGCGGTGGTGGACGAGGTGCAGCCGCGGCGGAACGCGTTCTCCCGGCGCGCGGCCGGCGAGCAGCCCGCGGAGCAGGTGGTGGCCGCCAACCTCGACCAGGTCGTGCTCGTGACGTCGCTCGCCCGGCCCGACTTCAGCCCCGGCCTCGCGGACCGCGTGCTCGCCCAGGCGGAGCACGCCGGCATCCCGGCGCGTCTCGTGCTCAACAAGATCGACCTCGGCGGAGCGGATCTGCACCCGGCGGCCCAGTTGCTCTCCGGATACGAAACGGCGGGAGTGGCGTGTCACGCCGTGTCCGCCCTGCGAGGAGGCGAGGGCCTGGAACGCCTTCGTCACACGCTCCTCGGCCGTCGCTCGCTGTTCGTCGGGCACTCGGGCGTGGGCAAGAGCACGCTCCTGAACGCGCTCGTACCCGGGCTCGACCTGCTCGAGGGCGCGGTGAACGAGAAGACCGGGCGTGGGCGGCACACCACCACCGCGGCGATCCTGGTGCGGCCCGAGCCGGACTTCGAGCTGATCGATACGCCGGGCGTGCGCGCGTTCGGGCTGTGGGGCATCGGCTCGCGCGATCTCGAGCAGGCGTACACGGAGTTCCGGCGCTTCCTCGGCCGTTGCCGCTTCACGGACTGCCGGCACGAGACCGAGCCGGATTGCGCGTTGCGCGAGGCGCTCGAAGCGGGGGAGATGTCGCCCCCGCGCTACGAGTCGTTCCTCAAGCTGCGGGCGGAGCTGGAGCAGGAGGAGAGGCTCGCGGAGGCGCGGACGAAGCGCCCGCGATCCTGAGGACGCGAGACCGCCGGTCCGCGATGCCGGCGGCGACGGCGCTCCCGCGGCCCGACCCGGGCCGCTCGCCGCGCGCTTGACGCGGCGGCCCGAACGGCGCTTGATACTTGCTCCCATGCCTCCTGCGGCGTTCAATCCGAACCTGGTCGCGCTCGACTGTCCGGCCTGCGGCGGCTCGTTCGATCTCTCCGAGCCGCGCACCGTGTGCCCCGCGTGCGGCCAGCCGCTCGTCGCGCGTTACGATCTCGCCCGCGTTCGCGCCGAGGTGCCGCGCGACGCGCTCGCCCGCGAGGGGACGGATCTCTGGCGCTATCGCGCGATGCTGCCGTTCGGCCGCGACTTCCCCGCGGTGCGGCTGGGCGAGGGCGGCACGCCGCTGCTCGAGCTGACGAGGATCGCGCGCGACCTCGGGCTGCGCGCTCTCCGGCTCAAGGAGGAGTCGCCGAATCCCACGCAGTCCTTCAAGGCGCGGGGCCTCGCGCTCGCGGTGAACGGCGCCGTCGCCTTCGGCAAGCGTGCGATCGCGCTCCCCTCGGCCGGCAACGCGGGCAGCGCGGCCGCCGCGTACGCGGCCGCGGCCGGGATCCGCTGCCGCATCACCGTGCCCGAGGACACGCCCGAGGCCTTCGTGATCGAGCAGCGCGCCTTCGGCGCCGAGGTGAAGCTCGTCCCCGGAACGATCTCCGACGCCGGCCGGGCGCTCGCCGCGTGGGCGCCGGCTCCGGAGTGGTGGAACGTCGCCACCTTCAAGGAGCCCTTCCGGCTCGAAGGGAAGAAGACGCTCGGTTACGAGATCGCGGAGCAGTCGGGATGGCGGCTGCCCGATGTGATCCTCTATCCGACCGGCGGCGGCACGGGGCTCGTCGGCATGTGGCGCGCCTTCCTCGAGCTGGAGGAGCTGGGCTGGACCGCGGGGGCGATGCCGCGGCTGGTGGCCGTGCAGGCGAGCGGCTGCGCGCCGGTCGTGCGCGCGTTCGAAGCGGGCGCCGCGACCGCCGCCCCGTGGCAGGACGCGCGCACCGTGGCGAGCGGCCTGCGCGTGCCCGCGCCCTTCGCCGATCGCCTGATCCTGCGCGCGCTGCGGGAGAGCCACGGCTCGGCGGTCGCGGTCACCGAGGAGGAGATGCTGGACGGCATGCTCGACCTCGCCGCGCGCGAGGGCGGCTTCGCCTGTCCCGAGGGCGGGGCGACCGTGGCCGCGCTGCGCCGGCTGCGGGAGAGCGGCGCGATCGGAGCGGACGAGCGCGCGGTGATCTTCGACACGGGCAGCGGGCTCAAGTACCACGAGGCGTGGCGCGCGGCGCTGGCGCGACAGGCAGCGCGGGTGCCGTCGTGAGGCTCGGAACGAAGGGCGGACCCGGGGCCGGCTCCGGCCCACGACGCCGCGGACGGGCGCGGGCGCGGCGGACGGACGCGCGCTCCCGATTCCACGCCGTGATCGGTGCGCTCTCCGCGCTCGCCGTGTGCACGAGCCTGCTCGCGCTCGCCGCTCCGAGCGGGTTCGGAGCGCGCGGTCCGCTGCCCGCGAAGCCCGCTCTGCCCGGCACGATTCCGCCCGGGGCGCACGCCCGCGCCGGCAAGGCGACGCACGCGCGCGCGAAGAACGACCGGGAGAACAACCGACTCCCGCTCCAGGCGCGCGTCCTGCTCCTCCGCATCGACGGCGCGATCTCGCCGGTCACAGCCGAGGCGCTGGGCAACGCGGTCGACCGCGCCGAGCAGGGGGAGTACCGCGCGCTCGTGCTCCTGATCGACACGCCGGGCGGGCTCGAGTCGAGCATGCGCGACATGGTGAAGCGCATCCTCGTCGCGCGCGTGCCGATCATCGCCTACGTCTCGCCCTCCGGCGCGCGGGCCGCCTCGGCCGGCGTGTTCATCGTGATGGCGGCCGACATCGCGGCCATGGCGCCCGGCACGAACATCGGCGCGGCCACGCCGGTGAACCTGCAGGGCGGCATGGACTCCACGATGGCCCGCAAGGCCACCAGCGACGCGGCCGCCTTCGCGCGCACCGTGGCGCGGCAGCGCGGGCGCAACGTCCAGTGGGCCGAGCAGGCGGTGCGCCAG
>DATKKO010000229.1:0-12750 GCA_035542955.1 Terriglobales bacterium | reverse complement strand
CCGATCTGCGCGGCGGTGGTCGGCGTCTCCGAAAAGGGCATGAACCCCGGGCGGCAGATCCTGCGCAACATGCTGGCCGACGGCTTCCCGCCCGCGGATCTCACGATCGTGAAGCCGGGCTCGGAGAGCATCGATGGCGTGCGCTGCGTCGGCTCGCTCGACGCGCTGCCGGCGACCCAGGACCTGATCGTGCTCAGCATCTCGGCCGCGCAGGCGCCCGAGGCCATTGCCTCGATTGCGGACGGGCGGCGGGCGGAAAGCGTGATCCTCATCCCCGGCGGGCTCGACGAGAAGGCCGGCAGCGAGGCGCTGGTCGCGCGCATGCGCGACTCGCTGGCCGCCTCCCGCGCCACGCCCTGGCGCGGGCCGGTGATCAACGGCGGGAACTGCCTCGGCGTGCGCTCGGTGCCCGGGCGCTACAACACGCTGTTCATCCCCGACCACAAGTTCCCGCTCTCGCATGCCGCGCCCGATCCGGTGGCGGTGATCGCCGGCAGCGGCGCGTTCGCGATCGCCAAGTCCAACAAGCTCGCGACCCTGAACCCGCGCTACGTGCTCACCATCGGCAACCAGATGGACCTGACGGCCGCCGACTACCTCGAATACCTCGAGAACGACCCGGAGATCCAGATCTTCGTCGTCTACATCGAGGGCTTCCGCCCGCTCGACGGGCGGCGCTTCCTCACGATCGCGCGACGGATCACCGGCGGCGGCCGCGCCGTGATCCTCTACCGCGCGGGCCGCACGAGCGCCGGGGCGGCGGCGGCGGCGAGCCACACCGCGGCGGTCGCGGGCGACTACGCGGCGACGCGGCGGCTGGCCGAGGCCGCGGGGGTCGTGCTCGCCGAGACGCTCGAGGACTTCGAGGACCTGGTGCGCCTGTTCGTCCGCCTGCACGGACGGGGGGCCGAACTGCCGCGCCGCGGTGAGCGCGCGGCGCGCCTCGGCGCGCTGTCGAACGCGGGATACGAGTGCGTGGCGATCGCCGACAACCTGGGCGCCTTCGCCCTCGCGGACTTCGCGCCCGAGACGGCGGCGGCGCTGGCGCAGGTGCTCCAGCGCGCGCGCCTCGCGGACATCGTCTCGGTGCGGAACCCGATGGATCTCACGCCCATCCTGGGCGACGCGGACTACGAGCAGGTCGTGCGACTCGTGCTCGCCGATCCGGGCGTGGACCTGGGGCTCGTGGGCGTCGTGCCCATGACGCAGGCGCTGAACACGCTCGAGCCCGGCCCGGGCCACGCCGAGGACGTGCGGCGCGACGATTCGATCGCGCACCGGCTGGTGCGGACCATGCGCGAGAGCGCAAAGCCGTGGGTGGCGGTGGTGGACGCGGGACGCATCTACGACGCGATGGCGGCGATCCTCGAGGAGGGCGGCGTGCCCACCTTCCGCGCGGCCGATCGCGCGCTACGGCTGCTCAACGTGTGGGCGGAGGCGGTGAGGAGGTAGAGAGCGGTCTCGCGGAGCCTCGCCGGCGCGCCTCGACGACCTCTCATTCCTCCCGATCCGACTTCACGATCAGGAACTTCCCCCGGCTCACCTTCCCCGTGTCGAGGTTCTCGACCGACCAGAGATAGAGCCCGGTCGCGGCGGCCTGGCCTTCGCTCGTGATCATGTTCCACCCGTAGGTCGCGCCCGAGAGATACGGCGCGCGCACGTCCCGCTCGGCGGTCGGATCGTAGATGCCGCGGGAGCCGCCCCCCCGATAGCTCGCGCCGTCGAACGACGTCTCGAAGATCTTGTCGCCCGAGAGCGTGTAGATCCGCAGCATGCAGCGCTGCGGCAGGTTCGCGAACCACAGATAGTGATCCCGCACCCGGCGCCCCAGGTCCCATCGCGCCTCGACCCGGTACGGGTTGGGGAACACCGTGATCCCGCCCGAGCGCTCGTTCGGCCCGGGCGCCGGGATCACCTCGAACTTGTTCTGGCTGATGCCGCTCTCGAGGCTCTCGACCTTCGTGTCGCCCAGGTCGTACGAGGTCACGGCGCCGAAATACTTGAAGCCCGTCTTCAGGTGGTCCACGGAGTAGCGATAGCGGTACGTCACGGTGTCGCCCGGGAACCGCGCCGGCGTGGTCAGCAGGATGCGGCCCATGCCGGTGTTGAAGCCCGTCGTGTCGTGCGGCGGATCGGCGCGGTCGAACTGGGCCACCAGGTCCGGGTGCTGCCGGTCCAGCCCGAGGTAGACGCGATAGCCCTCGAAGTCGAGGTGCTCCGGCGCGGTGCTGGTCGGATCGGGCACGTGCTCGGGGAAGTCGTCCCAGTACACGTCGACCCGGTCCGAGCTGTCGGCGTGGGCCTCCACGTGCAGCTTGGGCGACGGCGGCGGCGACGGGAGTTGGTAGTTGATGTCCGAGGTGAACTGGGCGAAGTCGGCGTTCGTCAGGAAGTCGCTCTCGCTCGAGGCCATGTCGGACCCGTTGCCGCACACGAACGCGTAGTCCACGCGGAT
Organism: Terriglobales bacterium; assembly: GCA_035542955.1. GTDB lineage: Bacteria > Eisenbacteria > RBG-16-71-46 > RBG-16-71-46 > RBG-16-71-46 > JANXPZ01. Next base: position 10,295 of record DATKKO010000229.1, on the reverse strand, counting down.
CGAGTCGCCGGGATCGAGCTCGGGCCAGGGACCGACCGAGAGCACCATGATCGGCGAGCAGCTCTGCATGCCCGGGTGGCAGCTCGAGAAGTTGGTGTCGATCACGCCGTCGCTCATGAGCGCGAAGCGCTTGAGATCCGTGTCCCGCAACGTGTCGCCGAGGGAGATGCTCCAGTGGTGGAACGTGACCATCTTGTCCGCGATCGTGTCCGGCTTGGTGCAGAGCAGCTTCACGCCGGCCCACGGCGGGCAGTAGGCGAAGTTGCAATTCGTGGGATACGGCTCGGCCGCGCAGAAGTGCTCCTTGTACAGCCGCCGCGCCGCGTCGTACTCGGGGTAGGTCTTGTAGTACCAGGTTCCCGGGATGTCCGAGGCGGTGGGCGGCCACCTCGAATAGGCGCCCTTGTTCCCGCTCACGAGCTGGGCGTAGAGGCCGACGTGCACGTCCCGCAGGGGCGGGCCGAGGTTGACGATCTTGAACTGGACCACCGTGAACGAGCCGGCGGCCCGGAGCGTAAAGCCCATCGTGCGCTGCTGGACGAGGATCTGGAGCGGCCGGTGGGGCTCGGTCTGATAGCCGGAGGGCAGTCGCGCCGGCATGTCGGAGTAGCTGCACGTCAGGTCCTGGTCGGAGGCCGCCAGCGGCGAGTACACGTCGCTGTTCGCGATGCGCGACGACTCGTGGACCGTGAGGCTCGCCGGGGTGAACTCGTCCTCGACGAGGGCGCTCGTGCCCTGATAGTTGTCCACGATCGCGGTCGACACGCCGGTGAAGGCGCCCTGGTCGTCGACCGCCTTCGCGCCCACCCACAGCCCGGCCCGCGCCATGTGCTCGTAGCCCGAGCCCAGCGGGTACTCGAACGAGGCGGCGCGGCTGTTGAAGTTGTTGCCGAAGAAGCCGTAGTTCGTGACCGTGAGCCCGATCCGGTTGATGTCGGCGTACCCGATGGCGTAGCGGACCGAGTCGGCGGACGTGGCCGCCGGGGCGCCGCGCGCCGCGGCCGCGGCGCCGGCGAGGAGGGACGCCGTCAGGAGGGGACGGAGGAGCGCACGACCGACCATCAGAAGCTCGTCAACCTCCGGTCGTACTCGTCCGGGTACTCCTCCATGAAGACCCGGTCGATCTCGAGGTTCACCTCGCGCAGGCGCCGCGCCTTGATCGCGTAGGGCAGGAACGAGCTCTTGAAGCCGTTGATGATGATCCGCTTGACCTCGTAGGGGCTCAGCCGGAAGGCGCGCGCGGCGAGCAGGATCTCGTCGGTCACCGTGGTCGCCGACATCAGCCGGTTGTCGGTGTTCACGGTGACCCGCAGGCCGCGCCGGAAGTAGAACCCCAGCGGATGGTCCCGGATGTCCGTGACGGCGCGGGTCTGCAGGTTCGAGGTCAGGCACATCTCGAGCGGGATGCGGTGGTCGTTGACGTACTGCATCAGGTCCTCGTCCTCGCGGAGCCGCGTGCCGTGCCCGATGCGGTGGGCGCCGCAGTAGTGCAGCGCCTGCCGGATGCTCGCCGGACCGAAGGCCTCGCCCGCGTGCACGGTCGAGTTGATGTTGTTCTTGAGGATCAGCTCGAACGCGGCGCGGTGCGCCTTGGCCGGATAGTCCTTCTCCTGCCCGGCCAGATCGAAGGCGAGGACGCCGCGCCCCTTGTAGGCGACGGCCAGCTCCGCCAGGGCGAGCGAGAACCCCGGGTCCATCGAGCGGATCCCACACAGGATCACGCCCGTCGTCATGCCGTAGCGGCTGCCCGCGTCGCGCAGGCCGGCGATCACGGTGTCGAGGATGTCCTCGAACGTGAGCTTCTGCTTGCGGTGCAGGATCGGCGCGTAGCGCACCTCGAGGTGCGACACGTTCTCGGCTGCCGCGTCCTCGGCCAGCTCGTAGGCCACGCGATAGAGCGCCTCCTTCTCCTGGAGCACGCTCAACGTGAGCTCGAAGATGCGCAGGTAGTCCTCGAGGCTCTGCGTGCGCCGCCCGGCGGTGAGCATGCGCGTCAGGCGCGCCAGGTTGCGCGTGGGCAGCTTGACGCCCTGCGCGTCCGCGAGCTCGAGGATCGTGGCCGGGCGCAGGCACCCGTCGAGATGGCAGTGGAGGTCGGTCTTCGGCAGGCGTCGGATGACTCGTCGGGCGATGCGCATGGCCTCAGCCGCCCGAGGCGCGCTCGAGCGCCATGATCTTCTGCACCCGGCGCGCGTGGCGGCCGCCGGCGAACGGGGTGGTGAGGAACAGCCGCGCGAGGCGCTGGGCGAGGCCGCGGTTCACGACCTTCGCGCCCAGCGAGAGCACGTTCGCGTCGTTGTGCTCGCGGCTGTTGACCACGGTGCGGTCGTCGTGGCAGACCGCGCAACGCACGCCCGCGATCTTGTTGGCCGCCATCGCCGAGCCGATGCCCGCGGCGTCGATCACGATGCCGAGCGCGCAGCGCCCCGCGGCGACCTCGCGGGCGACCGCGGCCGCGTAGTCCGGATAGTCCACGGCGTCGGTGGAGAACGTGCCGCAGTCGTGCGCGTCCCAGCCCAGCTCATCGACGACGTACGCCTTGAGGATCTCCTTGAGCTCGAAGCCGCCGTGATCGGCGCCGAGCGCGACGCGGCGGGCCGATCCCGCGACGGGCGGAGCGGCGGAGGAAGGTTCAGGCCCGAGCACGCGGTCCACGGCTTCGCGGACCAGACGCCGGACCTCGGACTCGCGGGGATCGTGCATGGGGTTTCGAGTCTAGGGATGTTCTCCGGAATCCGCAACGCCCGCGGGCATCCAGCCTGCTGGGTCGAGGGGAGGTTCGGGCCCAAGACGCCACCCCCTGTCATCCGGTCCGGACCCGGATGCGGCGCCGGGCACGAGCACGGTAGAATGTCGCACGGCCGTGCCGCACGCTCCGAGCCGGCCTCCGGAGGAACCGCCTTGAGACCAAACGCCATTCGTGCCCTGCTGCTCGTGCTCCTGCTCGTCGCTCCCCCGGCCGCGCGCGCGAGCCGGGCCGAGCCCGTGATGCTCCCCGACAGCACGTACGCCGAGCGCTGGACGCTGCCGAACGGGCTCGAGGTCGCGACCCGCCGGGTGCCGGGCGCCGCGGACGTCTCGGTGAGCTGGGGATACGCGCACGGCCTGGACGACGACCCGGCCGGGGAGCCCGGGCTCGCCTCCCTGCTCGCCGAGGTCGCCTTCACCGCCGCGACCGCCGGAGCGCCCGAGCGCACGCGCGAGGAGATGGAGAGCCTGCGCCCGCACGGCTGGAGCCTCAAGGTGACGCGGCGCCAGACGCTGTTCTCGGAGACGGCGAAGCCGGGACAGCTCGCGGGCGTCCTGCGTCAGATCGCGGACCGGATGCACGGCGTCCAGGTGACCCGGCCCGTGCTCGACCAGGCGCGCTCGACGGTGCGGCGGATGATGGGCCAGCGGTACTTCGGCGCGGTCGACCAGATGCTCGCCTCGCAGGTGCGCGAGTACGCCCGCGGCCTCGACAAGGCGGGGATCGTGGCCCTGGCGAGCGCCCAGGGGCTCGACCGCGAAACGCCGGCTTCGATCCAGGCGGCCCTCACTCGCGTCTACGCGCCCGCGAACGGCGTGCTCGTGCTGGCCGGCGACTTCGGTGACGTCGATCTCCACGCCGTCGTGTCGACCGAGTTCGGCGCCCTTCCCGCGGGGGCGCGCCCGCCCGCGTCCCCTTCCGCATCGCTGGATTCGGTCACCCGCGTGATCCAGCGGCCGGAGATCACGACACCCATCGGGGTTCTCGGGCTCCGCGCGCCCGCGCTCACGGACACGCTGCACCCGACCTTCTATCTGACGATGCTCATCCTCGGCGGACAGGCCAAGCAGGGCTGGGGCCGGCCCGATCCCCCGCTGACCACGCGCTTCCAGTACGCGATGCTCGACGATCCCGATTTCGTGCGGTTCTATCCCGCGCTCGGCGCGCACCCCGCCGCCGATCCGGCGGTCCTCTCGAACGCCTTCGACGAGCTGTGGAACGGGTTCTTCGACATGCTCATCTTGAGGGACGCGTACCTCGAGTACAGCTCGAGCGTGCTCTGGCTGCTCGGCGGTCCCCTCCAGGAGCCGGTCCGCGATGCGGTCACGCGCGATCCGGCCGCGCTCAACCTGCTCTGCACGTCGACCGCCTCGCGCGCGCTCTGGGGCAGTGACGAGTTCTGGGCCGACTACCGCAGACGCTTCGCCCCGGAGAGGTTCCGCGACGTCCGCTACTGGAAGGACTGGCTCGCCGACCCGAGGAACCGGGCACGCCTGCTCGCCGTCCCGCAGCGCTGAGCGGGCCAGGCGCCCCCTGTGATCAGGGCGCCGGCGCAGCGTTCGCCCCGCGGCGGCGGGCCAGCTCCTCCATCCTCCGCGCCAGCTCGAAGTCCAATCCGGTGATGCCGCCGGCATCGTGCGTGGACAGGTCCGCGGTGACCGTCGCGTAGACGTTCGACCAATCCGGGTGATGATCCATCTCGTGCGCGAACAGCGCCGCCGAGCTCATGAAGCCGAAGGCCTCGACGAAGTCGGCGAAGCGCCACACGCGGTGGAGCTTCCCGTTCTCGATGGTCCAGCCGGGCAGCGGCCGCAGCGCGATCTCCAGCTCCGCCGCGTCCAGCCGGCGTCGTTCCGTGCTCATTCGATCCTCCCGTTCGTTGACCCTCGTGCGACACGGATGCTACTTTGCCGTTCCATGGCGCGCCGAATCCTCATCGGCATCGCGGGGGGGTCCGGGTCCGGCAAGACGCTGGTCGCACGGAACATCGTGCGCGATCTCGGCTCGGGACGGGTCGTGATCATCGACCAGGACTCGTACTATCGGGACCTCGAGAACATCCCGTTCCACGTGCGCGAGGCCCGCAACTTCGACCATCCCGAGGCGTTCGACAGCGAGCTGCTCAAGGTCCACCTCCGGGAGCTGCTGGCTGGCCGGCCGGTCGAGCAGCCGATCTACGACTACAGCCAGCATCGCCGTCTCGCGGAGACCCGGCACATCGGCGAGCACCTGATCATCGTGCTCGAGGGCATCCTCATCTTCAACGATCCCGAGCTGCGCGAGGCCATGGACATCAAGCTGTTCATCGATGCCGACGCCGACGTGCGCTTCATCCGCCGCCTGCGCCGCGACCTGGTCGAGCGCGGCCGATCCGTGGACAGCATCATCCGCCAGTACGAGGAGAGCGTCCGCCCCATGCACATGCTGTTCGTCGAGCCCTCGAAGCGCTGGGCGGACGTGATCATCCCCGAGGGCGGGCACAACAAGGTGGCCATCGACCTCGTGAAGACGAAGATCCGCGAGCTGCTGCGCGAGCGCGGCGTGGAGTTCGCGCCCGTCCCGCGCTAGGCCTACGGGGATTCTCAGACAGAGCCTGGATGCGGCGAGGCGGCCGCGGATGCGGGTCGCCTGCGAGACGGGCCGGCTCGACGAGCCGGTCCGTCCCGCTTCTCGGGACGCGGACCAGGAACGGCCGGGACCCGCCCGCCCGTGAAGGGCGCGCGGGCCGGAATCTCGTTCCGGCCCGCGCGGGCTCGTGCCGCCGCCCTTCGCCGCTATCGCGCGCGGACCACCGCCCGGGCGCGCGTCCGCTTGCGCGCGCGGGTCCGGGCCGGCGCGGCGGTCGTCCGGGCCGACGGCATGCGCCCCGCCGTGATGGTGTGCCAGGCGCGGAGTGCCTCGCCCACCGACCAGGCCTGCGCGACGCAGCCCCGGACCGCGTGCGGCGGATCGCCGTCCGCGATCTCGGGCAGGCTGCCGATGCCATAGGCTCCGAGCAGCTGCCCGAGAGGCTCGAGGAAGGCGAGCGCCTCCTCGCGGACGCCGTGCACGCGATAGTGCGCGAGCGCGTAGTGCGGGAGCAGCCAGAGCCAGGCCGTGCCCTGGTGATAGGCCCCGTCCCGCGCCCGCCGGTCCCCGGCGTAGCGGCCGTGGTAGCGGGAGTCTCCGGGCGCGAGCGTGCGCAGGCCGTGCGAGGTCAGCAGCGCCTGCCCGCAGGTCCGCAGGACCGCGCGCTGCTGCTCGAGCGTGAGCGGGCTCGCCGGAAGCGAGAGCGCGAAGATCTGGTTCGGCCGGATCGCCGGGTCGTGGCCGTCCGGACCGTCCAGCACGTCGTAGAGGCACGCGGTCTCCGCGTTCCAGTAGCGCTGGAACGACATCTCGACCTCGCGCAGGCGCTGCTCGTGCGCCTCCGTCGGCCGCTTGAGCCGGTTCGCGAACGACACCATGGCCGCGAGCCCGTTGTACCAGAGCGCGTTCAGCTCGACGGGCTTGCCGCGCCGCGGCGTGACCACCCAGTCGTCCACCTTGGCGTCCATCCAGGTGAGCTGCGTCCCCTCGTCGCTGGCCGTGAGCAGGCTGTCGGCGGGATCCATGTGGATCCCGTACCGGGTGCCACGCTCGTACCAGGCGCCGATGTCCTCCAGCGTCGGAACGACGTCGGCGAGGAACTTGAGATCCTGGGTGGCCTCGACGTAGGAGCGGACGGCCTGGAAGAACCAGAGCGCCGCGTCCGCGGAGTTGTACGTCGGGGGCTCGCCATGATCCGGGAAGTAATTCGGCAGCATGCCCTGGTCGACGAACCGCGCGAAGGTCGAGAGGATCGTGCGCGCCAGTTCGGGGCGCCCGGTCGAGAGCGCGAGCCCGGGCAGGGCGATCATGGTGTCGCGCCCCCAGTCGCTGAACCAGGGATAGCCGGCGATGATGCTGCGCCCCTGCGGCTCGCCCGGGATCGCCCGCTCGACCACGAACTGGTCGGCGGCGAGCACGAGGCGTCGCACCCAGTCGGGCGCGGTGCGCGCGGCCCGGCTCTGCGCGCGCCGCCAGCAGTCGAGCAGGCTCTTCTCGTGCGCGCGCCGGCGCTGCAGTGCAAAGGCCCGCGCCAGCGGGGTGCCGGCGTCGCGCCCGGCGTGGTGCCGGGTGCTGGCCGTGATCACGATGGAGTCGCCGGGCTCGAGCGTGGCGACGATCTCGGCCGCGCACAGGTGGTCCTCGATGCAATCGAGGCCGCGCTCGGCCTCGATCGCGAGCTGGAAGCCGCGATACCACTCGTTCACCGCCCGCACCTCGGCGCCCGGGGCGAAGAGCCAGAGCGGCGTGGCGCCGTCCCAGGCCTCGATGCACACGCCGCCCGAGGCGGGCTCCACGCGCGCGCTCCAGCTCCCGTGGGTCGTGGTCGCGTGCGCGTCGCGGTGGTCCACGAGCGCCCGCAGGTGGAGCCGCGCCGGAGCGGAGGCCGAGGCGAGCCGGTACTCCACGTACGTCGTGTTCTCGCCGTGCTCCATCCACACGCGCTTCTCGAGCCGCGTGTCTCCGACCGCCCAGGTCCACTGGGGCACGGTCTCGTCGAGCCGGAACGATTCGAGGTGCAGGTATCCGGCGGGCGAGAACGATCCGCTGGCCCAGCGATTCGCGTCCAGGTCCACCCAGTTCCCGCCGACCTCGAGGCTCTCGGCCAGCTTGGCCAGCAGCAGCGTGCGTCCGACCGGCGGCTTGAGCGCGGCGACCAACAGGCCGTGATAGCGCCGCGTGAGCACGCCGCTCACCGTGCCCGACGCGAACCCGCCGATCCCGTTCGTGACCAGCCACTCGAGCCGCGTGGCGGCCGCCGGATCGCCGAGCTGGTCCCGTCCATAGGTCAGGTCGCTCATCATGGTCCTCCCTGTGATCGGATCGTCAGCCAGAGCCCACGCTCGCCGGAGCCGGGCACCCCGACCCGCGCCATCGCGCGGATGCCCGGGTGAGTCGGGCGGCGGCAGCGCTCATCGCAGTCCTTGCGCGCTCGGAGGAAGACGCGTCCGTGCCGAGACGTTGCAGGTCGATTGGCATCCTACTCGCTGTTCCAGGCGAATGCCACTGTAGGATTCGCATTCGCACGGGCCGTGGCGGCCGCCTCCCGCCCCGCGCCCGGACCCGGGAGCGCCCCCCGGCCCCGACCCTTCCGGAACCCGCCCGAGATGGGGCGCGATGTCCTTTGACACGCCCCGGCGCGCTTCGCAAGCGTCTCGCACCATGACGGAGCCCGCGCCTCCCCTGCCCGCGAGCGGCTGGATCGAAGTCATCGTCGGGAGCATGTACAGCGGCAAGACCGAGGAGCTGATCCGCCGGCTGCGCCGCGCCCAGATCGCCCGCCAGAAGGTCGAGATCTTCAAGCCCGCCATCGACGACCGCTACGGGCGGGACCAGATCGTGTCCCACTCGGAGCTCCGCATCCCGTCCCGGGCCGTGCGGAGCGCGCGCGAGGTCCTGCGGTACGCGCACGAAGCGCAGGTCATCGGCATCGACGAGGGTCAGTTCCTCGGGCGCGACCTCGTCAAGGTCTGCGAGAACCTCGCCCGCCGCGGCAAGCGGGTGATCGTCGCCGGTCTCGATCAGGACTATCGCGGCCGGCCGTTCGAGCCCATGCCCCAGCTGCTGGCGATCGCCGAGTACATCACCAAGACCCTCGCCATCTGCGTCATCTGCGGCAATCCGGCCAATCGCAGCTTCCGCAAGAAGCGCCGTTCCGGCCGCGTGGTGGTGGGGGGCGCCGATCTCTACGAGGCCCGCTGCCGCCGCTGCTTCGAGCTCGGCCGACGCGCCGTGGCGCCGGACGAGCCGCCCCCACCCGGAGGTATCGATGAGGCTTCCCCGCTTCGCCCCCGCCGCCGCTCTCCTTCTCGCCCTCGTTCTCCCCGCCGGGTGCGCGAAGAAGACTGAGCCCCCCGCCGGCCCGGCCGCGGCGACGGGCTCCGGGCCGAAGATCGGTCTCGTCTTCGACGTGGGCGGCCGCGGCGACAAGTCGTTCAACGATGCCGCGTACGCGGGGCTCGAACGCGCCCGGAAGGAGCTGGGCATCCCGTTCACCACGCTCGAGACCGGCGAGGGCGCCGATCGCGAGGCGCAGATGCGCCAGCTCGCCGCCGGCGGCAACCAGCTCGTCTTCGGCGTCGGCTTCCTCTTCTCGGACGACATCTACGGTCTCGCCCAGGAGTTCCCCGACGTGAAGTTCGCGGGCATCGACTACACGCTCAAGCCGGACCAGACGCTCCCGCCCAACCTGCAGGCGCTCGACTTCAAGGAGAACGAGGGCTCGTTCCTGGTCGGCGCGCTCGCCGGCCTGATGTCGAAGACCGGCAAGGTGGGCTTCGTCGGCGGCATGGAGATCCCGCTCATCAAGAAGTTCGAGGCGGGCTATCGCGCGGGCGTGGAGGCCGTGAACCCGAAGGCCGAGGTGATCGTGAAGTACGCGGGCACCACGGGGACGGCGTTCAAGGACCCGACCAAGGGCAAGGAGCTGGGGCTCGCGGAGTACAACCAGGGAGCCGACATCATCTTCCATGCCTCGGGCTCGACGGGGCTCGGCGTGTTCGAGGCCGCGCGCGAGAAGGGACCGGGCCACTACGCGATCGGCGTGGACTCGGACCAGTACGCGGAGGCGCCCGGCACCATCCTCACCTCGATGGTGAAGCGCGTCGACAACGCGGTGTTCCAGTCGATCCGCGATCTGAAGGACGGCCGCTGGCAGGGTGGCGTGCGCGAGCTGGGCCTCAAGGAGGACGGCGTGGGCTGGGTCTACGACGCCCACAACCAGACGCTGATCCCGGCGCCCGTCAAGGCGAAGGTGGACTCTCTCAAGGCCGAGATCATCGCCGGGCGGATCGTCGTGCCGGCGAAGTAGGCGTTCGCCCTCCATCGCGCCCCGGCTCCGAAGCCGGGGCGCGGGCGTTTGGGATGGGCGCCGGACCGGGAGGATCGCGCGCCACGACGGCGGCTCCCGCCGCGCGCTAGAATGCGGCCGTGACCTCCTGGACCGATCTCGGCGGCGGCGTGCGCGTGCGGCGGAGCCTCGCGTTCGCCATGAACAGCACGCTGCTCCTCGATCCGCGGCACGCGGTGCTCGTGGATCCCGGCGTGCTGCCCTCGGAGCTGGACGACATCGCGGCCGCGCTGCGCGAGGCGGCGCCGGGGAGCCTCACGCTCGTCTTCACGCACGCGCACTGGGACCATGTGCTCGGGCGCCCGTGGTGGCCGTGGGCGGCGCTCGTCGCGCATCCCGCGCTCGGCCCCGCGCTCGAGCGGGATCGCGCCTCGATCGCGGCCGAAGCCGCGAAGTGCGCGCGCGAGCACGGCGAGGAGTGGACGCGGGGCTTCGAGCCATGCGCGCCGCAGATCCGGGTCGCGGGCCTGTGCGAGATGAGGCTCCCGCCCTGGATCCTGGTGACGCGCGACGCGCCGGGTCATGGCGACAGCCAGATCACGATCCAGCTCCCCGCGCGACGCCTGCTGATCGCGGGCGACATGCTCTCCGATCTCGAGATCCCCTGGCTCGACCGCGAGCCCGCCGCCT
>DATKKO010000228.1:0-5570 GCA_035542955.1 Terriglobales bacterium | reverse complement strand
GCGGCGAGCGCCGGAATCAGGTGCCGGAACTTCACGAGATGGCCTCCTTGCGTGACGATGATGGGTCTTGCGAAGGGAGACCCCGGCGCATGAACGGCGGCCGAGGGTCGAGCCCGGTTTCTTCCACGGGGCTCTGGACGCCAGCAATCAGAGTGCCAAGCGGACTCGGCCCGCCGGGCGCGGCGAGATCGGGGCCTCCCGCGGGGTCGCGCCGTCGCGCGCGCGTGCAAAGCCCACGACGGGCCGAGGCCGGGCATGCAGGCTGCAACGCGCCGATGATGCCGCACGGACCGGGCGCGGAGGGCCGTTCCATCGAGCATTGCCGGAGGATGCCGAACCTGCCGGCGCCCGCGCTCCGCGATACCCGGCTCGCGCGGATCGGTGATTCGTGGTGAACTCGGGCGCATGGACGAGGGCCGGGCAGGGAAGCGGGGGCACCCGACCCGCGCAGCGGGGCGGGTCCGGATTCGGGTCGGCGCGATCGCCGCGCTCGTCCTCCTGAGCCTGATCGCGCGCGGCACGCCGGCGCGGGCAGCCGAATCCCGGAGGCGGGTTCCGCAGTACTTCCCGCCTCTCGCGCAGGCGCCCCTCGATCCGCCGCTCCGACTCTCGGCCACGTTCGGCGAGTACCGCATGGGTCACTTCCACGCGGGACTCGACTTCTCGACGGGTGAGACGATCGGTCATCCGGTCTACGCCGCGCTTCCCGGATTCGTGGTGCGGGTCCGGGCCTCGGGCATCGGCTACGGGCGCTCGATCTACGTGCAGGCGGACGACGGGCGGCTGCTGGTCTACGGTCATCTCGACGCCTACGAGGAGCCGCTCGCGTCCTACGTGGACAGCGCGCAGTCGGCGAGCGGCCAGTACGAGCAGGACCTGTGGCCCGACCCGGACCCGCCTGGGGCACCCGCGCGAAGCGTGGGTCCGGGTGCCCCGGCGGGTGGCCGGCAGCGCTTTCGCGTCCTGAGCGGACAGCGCATCGGCTGGAGCGGGCGCAGCGGCACGGACGCCCCGCACCTCCATTTCGAGATTCGCCGCGGCGACATGGCGTACAACCCGCTGCTCGCGGGCCTGAGCGTCGAGGACACGATCGCGCCGGTGATCGAGAGCGTGGACTTCGTCGCGAACCGTCCGGCGACGAGCCAGTCCGTCGCGCGCGAGCTGGTGGCCAGGGTCGTCGATGCGCGGAGCGACGGCCGGCGCACGATGGCGCCCTGGTCGGTGAGCGCGCGGTCGGGCGACGCATTCGTCGAGGTGCGCTTCGACAGCGTCTCCTGGGCGGACGACATGCCGCAGGTCGACTACGTCTACGATCGCGGGCGCACGCCCGGGCAGGACCGCGCCTCGATCCGGCTCGGCGCGGGCGCCGGCTTCCGCCCGCGCGTGCTGAGATCGAGCGCGCCTCTTCGGCAGGTCGCGGGCGCGTTCCCCGTCGGGAGGAAGATCGGCGTGGTGGCGCGCGACGCGGCGGGGCACGAGACGCGCCGGACGATCGAGGTCGAGCGCGGGAGAAGGCTGCCGTCCGAACGCTTCCCCGCGCCTGCGCACGCGGGAGACTGGCCCTTCCGCTGGCGGCTCCTCGGCGCGACGAGACAGGGCCGGGCCCCCGGCGTCCGTTGGTCCGCGGCGGAGAATCCCGCGTTCGACACCGCGTGGCTCGAGATCCTCCGCCCCGAGGCGCTCGCGCGCGTGGGCTCGGGCGGCGCCGATTCGCTCCCGTCCGGGCTCGAGCCGGTCTCCGCCGTGTTCCCGTTCGTCCCGCCGCTGCTGCCGCTCCGCGTCCCCCTCGACATCTCGATCGAGAGCGCGGCCTGGGCGGACTCGCAGGTCGGCCTCTATCGAGAGAGCGGCGAGGGATGGGAGTGGATGGGCGCCGCCCGCGATTCGGCGCATCGCGCCGTGATCGGCTCGTCGCGCCGCCTCGGGCGCTTCGCGCTGCTGCGTGACGTCGAGGCGCCGCGCATCGACCTCGCACCGCCGCCGGACCCGCGCGCTTGGCGCGCGGGTGCCCCCGTGCCGCCGGGAGCGTATCCGCGCTGGTCGCTCGAGGCGCGCCTGGACGAGCGGGGCAGCGGGGTCGCCGCGCGCGCGAGCTGGTTCGCGGTCGACGGCCGGCGGGTGCCGAGCGAGTGGGACGCGGTCGCCGAGACGCTGCGCTGGCGTCCGCTCCACCCGCCCGCGCGCGGCACGCACGAGGTCGAGGTCGTGGCCACCGATCGCGCGGGGAACGAACGCCGCCGTCGCGGGAGCTTTGTGCTAGATTGAGCCGGCGATCACTCGAGCGCCCGCGCGCTCCTCGCCTGCAACCCACTCTGGGCGCGCCATGAAGTTCGCGGATTTCGTCCACCTGCACAATCACAGCGACTTCTCGCTCCTCGACGGCGCCGTGACGATCGACGCCATGGTCGAGAAGGCGGCGCGCATGAAGATGCCGGCGCTCGCCCTCACCGATCACGGGGCGCTGTTCGGCGCGGTGCACTTCTACCAGAAGGCGAGCAGGGCGGGGCTCAAGCCGATCGTGGGTATGGAGGCCTACGTCACCCGGGGCCGGCGCCGCGATCGCACGCGCGAAGCCTCGGTGCACCATCTCGTGCTGCTGGCGCGCGACGAGGCGGGCTTCCGCAACCTGATGAAGCTCTCGTCGCTCGGCTTCCTCGAGGGCTTCTACTACAAGCCGCGCGTCGACCACGAGATCCTGGCCGAGCACGCGCAGGGGCTGCTCGCGCTCTCGGCCTGCCCGCAGGGGGAGGTCGCGGCCGACCTGATCGCCGGCGATCCGGAGGCCGCCGCGCGCACCGCGCTGCTCTACCGCGACATGTTCGGCGCGGAGAACTACTTCCTCGAGATCATGAACCACGGGATCGAGATCGAGGACCGCGTGCGCGAGGGCATGCGCGCGCTCTCCGCCCGCACCGGCATCCCGCTCGTGGCGACCAACGACAACCACTACCTCGAGCGCGATCACACGGAATCGCAGGAGGTCCTGCTCTGCATCCAGACCGGGAAGACCATGACCGACGCGAAGCGGATGCAGGCCATGCCGAACCTGCACTTCCGCAGCCCGGAGGAGATGCGCGAGGCCTTCGCCGACTTCCCGGAGGCGCTGAAGAACACGCTCGCCGTGGCGGAGCGCTGCAACCTGCAGATGCAGTTCGGGCGGCCGCTGCTGCCCGCCTTCCCGCTGCCGCCGGGGGAGACGAGCCCCGAGGAGTACCTGCGCAAGCTGGCGTGGGAGGGGCTCGGCACGCGAGGCATCGAGGTCACGGAAGAGGTGCGCCGGCGCTTCGCCTACGAGCTGGACGTGATCTGCCGCATGGGCTTCGCCTCGTACTTCCTGATCGTGCGCGACTTCATCGCCTTCGCGCGCAGCCACGGCATCGGGGTGGGGCCCGGGCGCGGCTCGGTCGCCGGCTCGCTGGTGGCCTACGCGCTGCGCATCACCGGCATCGATCCGCTCGAGCACGGGCTCATCTTCGAGCGCTTCCTGAACCCCGAGCGCGTGACCATGCCCGACATCGACATCGACTTCGACGACCTCCGCCGCGGCGAGGTCATCGAGTACGTGAAGGAGAAGTACGGCGAGGCGAACGTCACCCAGATCATCACCTTCGGCACCATGGGCGCGAAGGGCGTGATGCGCGACGTCGGGCGGGCGCTGGGTCTCGCCTTCGCCGACGTGGACCGCGTGGCGCGGATGGTGCCCGACGGGCTGGGCATGACGCTGGAGAAGGCGCTCGAGCTGTCGACCGACCTCAAGCAGCTCCCGCAGCGGGGCGAGCCCTACGACCGCCTGCTGCGGCACGCGCGCGTGCTCGAGGGCATCGCGCGGCACGCCTCGACCCACGCGGCCGGCGTGCTCATCACGCCCGGGCCGCTGCTCGATCACGTCCCGCTCTACCGGCAGCGGGACGAGTCCGTGACCACGCAGTGGGACATGAAGGCGGTCGAGAAGGTCGGACTGCTCAAGATGGACTTCCTCGGGCTGCGCACGCTCTCGATGCTCGAGGAGTCGTGCCGGCTCGTCGCCGAGAAGACCGGCGAGCGGCCGGACCTCTCGCGTCTGCCGATGGACGACGAGGCGGCCTTCGGCGTGTTCCAGCGCGCCGAGACGGTGGCCGTGTTCCAGTTCGAGTCCACCGGAATGCGCGACTACCTGCGGCAGCTGAAGCCCACGGTGTTCGAGGACCTGGTGGCGATGAACGCGCTCTACCGCCCCGGCCCGATGGAGAACATCCCGCACTTCATCGACTGCAAGCACGGCCGCCAGACCGTGCGCTACGAGCATCCCGCGCTCGAGCCGATCCTGAAGCGAACCTACGGCGTCTTCACCTACCAGGAGCAGGTGATGGAGGCGGCGCACCGGCTCGCCGGCTTCACGCTGGCGCAGGCCGACGAGCTGCGCCGCGCGATCGGCAAGAAGCTGGCGAGCGAGATGGAGGCGAAGCGCAAGGCGTTCCTCGAGGGTTGCGCCGCGCACAAGATCCCCGCGGCGAAGGCGGAGCGGATCTATCAGACGATCGAGAAGTTCGCGGGCTACGGCTTCAACGCCTCACACAGTGCCGCCTACGCGATGATCGCCTACGAGTGCGCGTGGCTGAAGGCGCACCATCCGGCGGAGTTCATGGCGGCCACCATGACCAGCGAGATGTCGGACTCGAGCCGGATCGTGACCCTGATCGCCGAGTGCCGCGCGATGGGGCTCGAAATCCTGCCGCCCGACGTGAACCGCTCGGAGTGGAAGTTCTCCCTCGAGGACGGGCGCGTCCGCGTGGGGCTCGGCGCCGTGCGCAACGTGGGCCAGGCCGCGGTCGATGCGCTGATCACCGCGCGCCGGGGGGACGGGAACGGGCACGGGGCGCCGTTCGCGAGCCTCTTCGATCTCGCGCTCCGCGTGGACAGCCGCGCCCTGAATCGCCGCGTGCTCGAGAGCCTGATCGCCGCGGGCGCCTGCGACAGCCTCGGCGAAACGCGCGGGCGGATGTTCGCCGGGGCGGGGCGGGTGCTGGACCAGGCGGCCGCGCTGCACCGGGACCGGCTGCGCGGCCAGTCCTCCCTCTTCGGTGGCGACGGCGGCGAGGACTCGGCCGTCGCCGCGCCGCCGTTGCCCGAGGCGGAGCCGTGGACGAGCCGGGAGCGGAGCGCCCGCGAGAAGGACGTGCTCGGCTTCTACTTCTCCGAGCATCCGCTCGAGCCGTTGCGCGAGGAGCTCGCGCGGCTCGCCACGCACGCGATCAGCGACCTGCCCCATCTGCCGCATGGGACCGAGGTGCGCGTGGCGGGGTTGATCGGGGACGTGCGGACCATCACGACCCGAACGGGACGGCTGATGGCCGCGGTCGCGCTCGAGGATCTCACCGGCCGCATCGAGGGCACGCTGTTCCCGGACGTGTACGAGAGCGTGCGTCCCTGGCTCGTCGCCGACGAGGTGGTGGCCGCGGTCGGCCGCGTCGAGACCCGCGACGAGCGCGGGGCGAAGCTGCTCCTCACCGACGTGCGCCGCCTCGAGCAGGCCCGCGCCGCATGGGCTCCGAGCCTGCACATCGAGGTGCGCGCCGACCGGCTCTCGGTCG
>DATKKO010000227.1:0-4852 GCA_035542955.1 Terriglobales bacterium | reverse complement strand
GCCACCTGGAGCAGCAGGTCCAGCTCGCGGAAGCGGTCGATCACCACGATCGGGTAGCGCCCGAGCTTCTGCGAGAGGAGCGCGGTCTCCATGTACTCGACGTCCTTGTAGCCGTTGAGCACGAGCAGCGAGTCCGGGTTGTCGAGCAGGGCGAGCCCGGCGAGCAGCTCCGGCTTCGAACCGGCCTCGAGCCCGAGGCCGAACGGGCGGCCGAAGCGCACCAGCTCCTCCACCACCTGGTGCTGCTGGTTCACCTTGATCGGGTAGACGCCCCGGTAGCGGCCGCGGTACCCGTACTCGCGGATCGCCCCCTCGAAGCAGCCGAAGAGGGCCTCCACGCGGCTGTGGAGGATGTCGGAGAAGCGCATGAGGAGCGGCATCCCGAGCCCGCGGCGCTGGAGATCGAGCACGAGGTCGTAGAGGTCCACGCAGGGGCCCTCCGGCCCCGCGGGCGTGACCTCCATGTGGCCGGCCTCGTTGATGCGGAAGAAGCCGTTCGACCAGCCCGCGACGTTGTACAACGCCGCCGAGTCCTTCGTCGTCCAGGTGCGGATCTCTCTCAACTCACCGTCCTCCGAGACTGCGCGCGGCCGCCGATGTGACCGGTCCTCCGGGAAACCGCCGGAAGGCTACAGCGCCCGGGCATGTGATGCGAGAACGAATTGATGCGAGCCGACGGTTTTCGCGGACGAGCACGCCTCCGCGGCGGGCGTCGCGCCCCATCGGGGGCGCACGGGCTCGCGAGCCCCGCGACTCGCCGGCTCGCGCGGGCGGCTCGGCACGGAGCGAAGGCGGCGCGCGAGCCGGGTGAGGCGCGGCACCTGTCCTGGTCGCGGCGCCCGAGCCCGATGCGCTAGACTTCCCGGAAGCTCGCGTCCGGGTTCCACGCAGGCCGCGCCCGCCCCAGCGGGATCGCGCCCGGTCGCCACGGAGGTTTTCCATGTCCACTCGATCGCCGCTCTCGAAGCGCGCGCAGACCATGCCCGCTTCGCCGATCCGCAGGCTCGCGCCGCTCGCCGTCCAGGCCCGCGCGGCCGGGAAGACCGTCTACTCGCTCAACATCGGGCAGCCCGACATCCCGACGCCGCGGCCGATCCTCGACCGCATGCGCGGCTACCGGGACGCCTACGTGCCGTACGGTCCCTCGCAGGGTCTCCCCGAGTTCATCGAGGCGCTGCGTTCGTACTACGGCGGGATCGGGCTTACGCTCGCCGCCGAGGAGATCTTCGCCACCACGGCCGGGAGCGAGGCGATCCTCTTCACGCTCGCCGCGCTCTGCGACCCGGGCGAGCAGGTGCTCGTCTTCGAGCCCTTCTACACGAACTACAACGGCTTCGCCTCGATCGTGAGCGTGGAGCCCGTCCCGGTCACGACCCGCGCCGAAGACGGCTACCACCTGCCCTCGCGCGCCGCGATCGAGGCGAAGATCGGGGCGCGCACGCGCGCGATCCTGATCTGCTCGCCCAACAACCCGACCGGCACCGTCTACACCGACGCCGAGATCGACCTGCTCGCCGCGATCTGCCGCGAGCGCGGGCTCACGCTGGTCGCCGACGAGGTCTACCGCGAGTTCGTCTACGACGGCCGCCGCCACCGCTCGGTGCTCGCGCTCGAGGGCATGGACCAGCAGATCGTGATGGTCGACTCGGTCTCGAAGCGCTACTCGCTGTGCGGCGCGCGCGTCGGCAACATCGTGAGCCGGAACCGCGCCTTCATGGGCGCCGTGCTGCGCTTCGGGCAGGCGCGGCTCTGCCCGCCCACGCTCGGCCAGTACGCCTGCACCGCGCTCACCGAGGTGCCGGCGAGCTACATCGAGGGCGTGATCACCGAGTACCAGCGCCGGCGCGACCTCGTGTACGACGCGCTCACCTCGATGCCCGGCGTGCTGCTGCGGAAGCCCGAGGGCGCGTTCTACGTCTGCGCGAAGCTGCCGATCGACGACGCCAACGCCTTCGCCAGCTATCTGCTCAGGGACTTCGAGCTGAACGGCGAGACGGTGATGGTGGCGCCGGCCGACGGCTTCTACGCCACGCCCGGCCTGGGCCGGGACGAGGCGCGCATCGCTTACGTGCTCGAGCTGCCGAAGCTCGAGCGGGCGATGGCCTGCCTCGCCGCCGCGCTCGCGCGCTATCCGGGGCGGGTGGTCGCGGCCGGCCGGGGCTGAGATCGCCCCGAGGGCACGACGGCCCGGCGGAGCGATCCGCCGGCCCTCGAGATTTCACGGGCGCGGCAGTTCAGCTCATGCTCCGAGCGGTGCGCGAGCTCTTGCCTGGTCGCCGGCTCTACCCGGGGATCCCCACGCTCTGCCGCTGGCCGATGGCCCGGAGCGTCTCGACCACGTCCGCCGGCGTGATCGCGGCATTCGCGGTGCGCCGGCGCGGCACGCTCACGTTCAGGATCACGTCGTTCAGCGAGAGCATGCCCGCCAGCTCGCCGTTCCTCCCCGTGACCGGCAGTCGCCGCACCTGCTGGTCCTTCATGACCTCGAGCGCCTCGCGCACGTCGTCGTCGGGCGAGACGCTGTGCAGCATGCCTGTGATGACGTCACCCACCGTGATCTCCGCCGCACGCCGGCCCCGCGTCGCGGCCGCCATGCAGATGTCGCGATCCGTGATCATCCCGACCACGCGATTCGAATCGTCCACGACCGGCACGGCCCCGCAGTCGTTGCTCCACATCGTCCGCGCGGCCTCGGCCAGATTGGTGGACCAGCGGCAGCTCGCGACCTCATGGCACATGATCTCCCGGACCTTCACGTTCCATTCCTCCCTGCGCGGCGGCCGTCGATCTCCCCGGCCGCGTCCGATTCCGATTCCGAGCCGTCCTCTTCGACAGTCCTGACCGGAATCTACCGCCTCCGCGGCGACGCGCAGCATCGAGCCGCGCTGTTCTTGCGAGTCCGGAACATGCATCAGGTTCCGCGGACCGGACGCTTCCACACTCGGCGGGAAAATCACACGGAGTTCATCCTCGGCAAACGTTCTGAGCGGAAGGGGGGCGCCGTCGCGGGTCGCAAGGGTGCCTCGTGCTCGATCACCCGACCGACTCGATCGGGCGAGGCATCGAGCCTCTCGAGAGGATGTCTCGGGGCCGCCTGTCAGCCGCGCACGAAGTGCGGCAGCTCGAAGGGGATCTCGAGCGACAGCTCGACGAGGCCGGCGACCGCACCGTCGCGATACCAGGGCGCCTGGTAGATGAGCTTCTTCACCCCGTTCTTCTCGATCGTGTAGATGTTCGTCGCGCCGCTCCGCAGCAACGAGGCCAGCTTCGAGCGCGACGGCTCGGGGTGGCAGTCGAGAACGTTCCTGCCGATCAGCGCGCGGCCGCCATCCTCCGCGAAGGTCGCCACCGAGCGCTCGTTCATCTCCAGGATCACGCCCTCGCGATCGCACACCGTGATCGAGCCGGGAAAGTCCGGCACCCATTTCGCCTCGCTCATCTCGTCGTCCTCGGGTTCATGCGTTCGTTCGCTTCCTGAGATTCCATCGCCAGCGCTGGCCGCCTCTCGTGCCAGTCGGTCGCCCGCTCGTAGGCCCGCGCCGCGCGGAGCACGCGCGCTGCCTCGAACGGCCGCCCGACGATCTGGAGACCGATCGGCAGGCCCGCGGGTTCGAACCCGCACGGGATCGAGATCGCGGGGAAGCCGGTCAGGTTCCAGGGCGTCATGAAGCGGTTCCACGCCACCTCGGGCTCGCGCGACACGGCCTCGCCGACCGCGGGCGGCGTGCGCGGCAGCGTCGGCATCGCGAGCACGTCGGCCTCCGCGAGCGCCGCGAGCGCGCGGGCGCGCACGATCTCCTGCATGCGCCGCGCGTTCACGTAGTCCACCGCGGAGATCAGGTGCCCCAGCTCGAGCGCGCGCCGCACGTCCGCGCCGTAGTCGTCCGGTCGCTCGCGCAGCCACGGCTCGTGCCAGGCGCTGGCCTCGGCGGCGAGCGTGGCGTGCGCGGCCGTGTGCGCGTCGGCCAGGTCCGGCAGCGACACCTCGACGATCCGCGCGCCCTCGCGCCCGAGCACGGCGATCGCGGCGCGCACCGCGGCCTCGATCGCGGGCTCCACGCCCGCGAAGAACCACTCGCGGGGCACTCCGATCGCGAGCCCGCGCGCGCCGGCCTCGAGGTCGCGCGTGAAGTCGCCGGCCGGCGCATCGGCACACCATGGATCTTCGGGATCGGCTCCCGCGATCGCCGCCAGGAGCAGGGCCGCGTCCTCGACCGTGCGCGCCATCGGGCCCACCGTGTCGAGCGACCACGAGAGCGGTGTCACGCCGCGTCGGCTCACGCGCCCGAGCGTGGGCTTCAGGCCCACGATGCCGCAGGCGCCGGCGGGGATCCGGATCGAGCCGCCGGTGTCGGTGCCGAGCGACAACGCGCAGAGCCCCGCGGCGAGCGCGGCCCCGCTCCCGCCGCTCGATCCGCCGGGGCTGCGGCCCGGATCCCAGGGATTGCGGCAGGGGCCGAAGTGCGGGTTGTTCGAGGTCACGCCGTAGGCGAACTCGTGCATGTTCGTCTTGCCGAGCAGCACCAGCCCCGCCGCGCGCGCCCGCTCGATCACCGCCGCGTCGCGCGCGGGCACGTTCGCGGCGAGGATCTTCGCCCCCGCGGTGGTCGTCAGGCCGGCGGTGTCGAAGATGTCCTTGGGCGCGTAGGGCACGCCGTGCAGCGGTCCGCGCGCGCGGCCGGCGAGGATCTCGCGCTCGGCCGCGCGCGCCTCGTCCCGCGCGCGCTCGGGCGTGACCAGGCGGAACGCATTCAGCGCGGGATCGAGCCGTCCGATGCGCTCGAGCATGGCCTCGACGATCTCGAGCGGCAAGATCTCGCGCCGCCCGATGCGGCGGCCGAGATCCGCCGCG
>DATKKO010000226.1:0-19419 GCA_035542955.1 Terriglobales bacterium | reverse complement strand
CACCCACGGGGCGAACATCCACGACATCGCCCGCGACCATCGGGACGCGATGGTCGCGCACTCCGACGACGGCGCGACCTGGACCGTGCAGAACCGCATGAACGACGATCCCGCCTGGTTCGACGACTGGTTCCCGGAGATCCAGGCGACGGCCGAGGGCTATGCGTACGGCATGTGGTACGACTGGCGGGACGCCACGGCGAACTGCGGGGGTCGGTCGAACATCTACGCCACGCGATCGCTCGACGGCGGCGCGACCTGGGCCGCCAACCAGCGCGTCACCGACGCGACCACTGCCTGGACCACGGTGGCGAGCAATCTGATCCCCAACGAAGGCGACTACCTCGGCATGTACGCGGGCGATCGCCTCGTGGCCTTCTGCTGGGCGGACGGCCGCAACAACCGGCCGGACATTTACGCGGCAAAGCTGAACCAGACGTTCACCGCGTCGTGCGCCGCCGACCGGCAGGTGTATCCGAAGGACGCGGTCAACGTCACCGACCAGGTCGCGAACGCGAGCGTGATGTTCACGTGCGGCCTGAACTACACCCTGACCTGCGAGCGTAACTGGCCCGGGTTCCCCATGACCGGCTCGGTCACCGTGCCGGTCAGCTCGGCCAGCAACCTCCCGTTCGGGTTCGCGGTGCCCGACACGGCGGCCGAAGGATTCGTCCATCTCTGCCTGAACACCGTGCTCCCGAACGGCGCGCTGTCCTCGAGCTGCTGCCAGACGCTCGAGGTGCTGCCGGGCATCGTGGGCGTGACGGCGTCACTGGTGAGTGCCTCGGCGGTGGGCGGCCGGGTGGAGGTCGTGTGGCAGCTCGGCGCGGGCGCGGCGGCGGCGCTGTACCGCAGCGTGGATGGCGCGAGCTGGGAGCGGATCGGCACGCTGAGCGCGGACGGTCTGCACCGGATGAGCTACGTCGACCGGGACGTGAGCGGCGGCCATCGCTACGGCTACCGGCTCGGAATCGCGATGGGCGGTGCGGAGGTGACGGCGGGCGAGACGTGGGTGGACGTGCCGCTGCGGGCGGTGTTCGCGCTGCACGGGGCGCGGCCCAATCCGGCGGCGGGCGCGCCGAACCTGTGGTTCTCGCTGGCGGACGGCTCGCCGGCGACGCTGGAGGTGCTGGACCTGAGCGGGCGGCGCGTGTTCGAGCAGCAGGTGGGAAGCCTGGGCGCCGGAGTGCACATGCTGGCGCTCGAGCGGGCCCATCTGCCGGCGGGGATCTACGCGATCCGGCTGATGCAGGCGGGTCACGCGCTGACCGGAAAGTTCGCGGTCGTGCGCTAGAGAGCATCCGCCCGCTCGCGGGCGGGCGCCCACGCGCGGAGCGCGTGGGTCGGGCGAATGGCCACTCCGCAGGGAGTGGCCATTCGCATTTCAGGGACGAACGCGTGCGGCCGCGTGACGAGCGCGCGCGCAGCGGCGGCGCGCCCGCGTTCGGCGCCCGCGGACCTTGACCCTCCGTGGAGCGTTGAGTACCTTGCCGAAGGTCCGCTCTTCCGCAAGGAGTTCTCTCATGCCCGCGTCCAGCGTCAAACGCACGCCGTTCACCGACTACCACCGCGCCCTCGGCGCGAAGCTCGTCGAGTTCGCCGGATACGAGATGCCGCTGCGGTATACCGGTGACGTCCGCGAGCACCTGTGCGTGCGGAAGGCCGTCGGCCTGTTCGACATCACGCACATGGGCGAGTATCACGTCGCGGGACCGGGCGCGGGGGATTTCATCCAGCGGTCGGTGACGAACGACGCGCTCGGCATGGAGGTCGGGCAGGCGATGTACACGGCCATGTGCCGGCCGGACGGCGGCATCGTCGACGACCTCCTCGTGTACCGCTTCCCGGAGCGCTGGATGCTGGTCGTGAACGGAGCCACGAACGCCAAGGACTTCGCCTGGCTCAAGGGCCAGGTGCCGCCGGGTGTCGAGTTCCGGGACGTCACGGACGACACCGCGCTGCTCGCGGTGCAGGGCCCGCGCGCCGCGGAGGTGCTGCGCGGCCACGTGCCTGACGCCGCGCTCGATCTCGGCTTCTATCGCTTCCTCGAAGGCGAGGCGTTCGGCGCCCCCGCCGTGATCTCGCGCACCGGATACACCGGCGAGGACGGCTTCGAGCTGTACTTCGATCCGAGTCACGCCGCGCGGGTCTGGGAGGGCCTGCTCGCGGCCGGGAAGCCCCACGGCCTCGAGCCGGTGGGACTCGGCGCGCGCGACACGCTGCGGCTCGAGATGGGCTACATGCTCTATGGGAACGACATCGACGAGACCACCACGCCGCTCGAGGCGGGCATCGGCTGGACCGTGAAGCTCAGGAAGGGCGACTTCACCGGGCGCGCCGCGCTGCTGCAGCAGAAGGAGCAGGGCCTGCGCCGCAAGCTGGTGGGCTTCGATCTCGAAGGCCGGCGGGTGCCGCGCCACGGCATGGTGATCGAGTCCGGGGGACGGCCGGTGGGGCGGGTGACGAGCGGCACGTTCAGCCCGAGCCTCGAGCGCCCGATCGGCATGGGGTACGTGGAGAGCGCGCTGGACCGGCAGAGCGGCACTCTCGAAGTGTTGGCCGGAGGCACGCGTCTCATGGCGCGGATCGTCCCGCGTCCCTTCTGGACGCGGGGCTCGCACCGCTGACAGGAGGATGCCTTGGGTTATCCCGACGACGTCCGCTACACCGCCGAGCACGAGTGGGCCCGCATGGCCCAGGGCATCGTGACGGTCGGCATCACCAGCTACGCCACCGACCAGCTCGGGGACGTGGTCTTCGTCGAGCTGCCCGAGGTGGGCCGGAAGCTCGAAGCCACGAAGTCCTTCGGCGTGGTCGAGGCGGTGAAGACCGTGAGCGACCTGTTCGCGCCGGTTTCCGGCGAGGTGGTCGAGATCAACGGGGCGCTGGCCGCGAATCCAGCGCTCGTGAACCAGGACCCGTTCGGCGAGGGCTGGATGGTCCGCGTCCGCCCCTCCGACGCGGGGCAGTACGAGAAGCTGATGTCGAGCGCCGACTACACGAGGCACGTCGCGGAGCAGCACGCATGAGCTTCGTCGGACTGTCGCAGGACGAGGAGCGGCGGATGCTGGCCGCGATCGGCGTCGCGAGCTTCGACGAGCTGCTCGCGGCGGTGCCCGCGGACAAGCGGCTCGAGAGGCCGCCGGAGATCCCGGGTCCGCTCTCGGAGATCGAGCTGCGCCGCCTGCTCGGCGGCTGGGCCGCCGAGAACCACGCGGTGGAGGCCGTCTCGTTCCAGGGCGGGGGCATCTACGACCACTGGATCCCGGCGGCCGTGGACGCCCTCGCCTCGCGCTCGGAGTTCGTCACCGCGTACACGCCGTATCAGCCGGAGGTGTCGCAGGGGACGCTGACCGCGATCTTCGAGTTCCAGAGCATGATCGCCGAGCTGACGGGCTGCGACGTCGCCAACGCCTCGATGTACGACGGCGGCACGGCGGTGGTGGAGGCGGCTCTGCTCGCGCGCCGCCAGACCGGGCGCCCGCGCGTGGTCGTCGCCGGGCTCGTGCACCCGCACCTCCTCGCTCTGCTGCGGACCTATCTCGATTCGGCGCAGGTGACGCAGGTGCCCGAAGCCTCGGGTCTGGTCGCGATGGAGGCACTGCGCGCGGCTCTCGGCCCCGACGCGGCCTGCGTGATCTACCAGCAGCCGAACTTCTTCGGGCTGGTCGAGCAGCCGCCGGCGATCCACGCCGCAGCGCACGAGGCCGGCGCGCTCGCGATCGCGGTGTGCGATCCGGTGGCGCTCGCCCTGCTCGAGCCGCCCGGGCGGCCCGCCGCGGACGGCGCGCCGGGGGCGGACCTGGTGGTGGGTGAGGCGCAGTGCCTCGGCAACCCGATGTCGTTCGGCGGGCCGCTGCTCGGCTTCTTCGCGGCGCGCCAGAGCCTGCTGCGCAACCTGCCGGGCCGCCTGGTCGCGGAGACCGCGGACCGCAAGGGCCGGCGCGGCTTCGTGCTCACGCTGCAGACCCGCGAGCAGCACATCCGCCGCGAGCGCGCGACCTCGAACATCTGCACGAACCAGGCGCTGATGGCCCTGCGCGCGACCATCCACATGGGCCTGCTCGGCAAGCAGGGCATGCGCGAGATGGCGGAGCTGTGCGTGCAGAAGAGCCATCATGCCGCGCGGCTCGCCCGCGAGATCCCCGGCTACCGCCTGCCGTACGCGGCCCCGTTCTTCCGCGAGTTCGTAGTCGAGTGTCCGGTCGAGGCGCGCCGCGTGATCGAGGGCGGGCTCGAGTTCGGCATCCGGCCCGGGATCAACCTCGGGCGCTTCCGGCCCGAGTGGAGCCGCCTGCTGCTGGTCGCGGTCACCGAGCAGCGGAGCGCCGCCGAGATCGAGCGCTGGGCGCAGGCCCTGCGCAAGGCGGAGGCCGCGCGATGACGATCGAGCGGCGGCTCCTGATCGAACAGGGAGGCCCCGGCCATCGCGGCCCGGCGCTGCCGGCCTGCGACGTCCCGGCGCATCCGCTCGCCGAGCTGTTGCCGGGCGTGCCCCTGCGCGGCGATCTCGCGTTCCCGCAGGTGAGCGAGCCCGAGGTGGTGCGCCACTTCATCGAGCTGTCGACGCTGAACCACCACGTGGACCGCGGCTTCTATCCGCTGGGTTCGTGCACGATGAAGTACAACCCGAAGATCGACGACGAGCTGGCCGCCCTGCCCGGGTTCGCGCAGGCGCACCCGCTCGCGGGCGACGCGGCCACGCAGGGCTGCCTGCGGGTGATGGCGGCGATCCAGCGGCTGCTCGCGGACGTCACCGGCATGGCCGCGGTGACCGCGCAGCCCGCGGCGGGAGCGCACGGCGAGCTCACGGGCCTGCTCCTCATCCGGGCCTGGCACCGTTCCCGCGGCGAGGGCGAGAGGCGCCGCCGCGTGATCGTGCCCGACTCGGCGCACGGCACCAACCCCGCGAGCGTGAATCTCGTCGGCTACGAGACCGTGGTCGTGCCCTCGACGCCGGAGGCCACGGTGGATCTCGCGGCGCTCGAGAAGTCGCTCGACGAACGCACCGCGGCCGTGATGCTCACCATCCCGAACACGATTGGGCTCTTCGAGCCGCGGGTCGTCGACGTCACGCGGCTCGCCCACCGGGCCGGCGCGCAATGCTACATGGACGGGGCGAACCTGAACGCCCTCGTCGGGCGCGTGCGGCCGGGCGACCTCGGCTTCGACGTCATGCACATCAACGTGCACAAGACCTTCTCCACGCCGCACGGCGGCGGCGGGCCGGGCGCCGGCCCGGTCGCGGTGGCCGCGCACCTCGAGCCCTTCCTGCCCACGCCCGTGGCCGTGGTGCAGAGCGACGGTCGCCTGCGGCTCGACTGGGAGCGCCCGCAGTCGATCGGACGCGTGCACTCCTTCAACGGCAACTTCGGCGTGCTCGTGCGCGCGCTCGCCTATCTGCTCACGCTCGGCCCCGAGGGCCTGGCCGAGGTGAGCCGGGTCGCGATCCTGAACGCGAACTACCTCATGCGCCGGCTCGCGAAGAGCTACGAGCTGCCGCATCCGCAGCCGTGCATGCACGAGTTCGTTCTCTCGGGCCGGGGGCTGAAGAAGCACGGCGTGAGGACGCTGGACGTGGCGAAGCGCCTCCTCGACTTCGGCGTCCACGCGCCCACGGTGTACTTCCCGCTGATCGTCGAGGAGGCTCTGATGATCGAGCCGACCGAGACCGAGACCCTCGATCGCCTGGACCACTTCGCCGCGGCCATGGAACGGATCGCCGCGGAAGCCGCGGAGGATCCGGAGCGTCTCCACGAGGCGCCGCTGACCACGCCGGTCGGCCGTCTGGACGAGGCCCGCGCGAGCCGGGAGCCGAAGCTGCGCTGGAGCGTTCCCGAGCGCCCGTTGTCGATCCCACAGGAGGTGACGGCGACTTGGAGCTGAGCGCAGGATGCGCTTCGCCCGAGGTATCACCCACGAAGGCAGGGACCGCTCGATCCGGAGGGGCGAGGGCCGCTTCGGAGGTCGTGGAATGGACGGTCAGTCCCTGGCGTGAGCACCGCGCGCGCGCGGCGCTGGCCCTGGGGCTCTCGCTCCTGCTCGCGCTGACCGGCGCGTGGCTGCTCCGCGGCCCGGCGCTCGTCGGCATCGCCCTTGCCGTCGCCGTGCTGGGCGCGCTCGCGCCCGCGATCGTCACGACCCGGTGCCGCGTGGACGCGGAGGGCGTCTCACGCCGGGTGCTCTTCGGGTGGGAGCGCCGGAGCTGGCCCGGGATCCGGCGCGCGCGACTCGATCGCGGCGGCCTGTTCGTCTCGCCCTTCGAGCGCGCGAGCCGTCTCGACGCCTTCCGGGGCCTCACGCTTCCGCTGCCGCGGGGCGGCGGCCCGATCCTCGAACGGATCGAGCGGGAGGTCCGCGCCCATGGTCTCTGAGAGCGCGCTCGGCCCCGAGGATCGCGCCCTGCTGGACCGCGTCGCCGTGCGGATCGCGGATCTGCACCTCGAGGTCCCCGCGCTGCTCACGCTCGAGTCCGTGCGGCCGCTGTCGCGCGTGGCGGGCCAGGCGATGATCTTCTTCGAGCCCTTCCTCCAGGTCCTGCTGCGGCCCGGGGACTCGCGGCGCTTCGCCTCGCTGCTCCAGCGCCCCGACGGCATCGACGCGCTGGCCTCGCGCATCGAGGATCACGCGAACGCGCGGCGGGCGCGCACGCGGGGACCGGAGCGGACGCGGGCGGGCGGGGGCAGGCGATGAGCGCCGGCGCCGACGAGGCCGCGAACGGCGCCCGCTTCATCCTCGCCACCGACTGCGGCTCGACCACGACCAAGGCGGTGCTCATCCAGCACCGGGACGACGGGTACCGGCTCGTCGCCCGCGGCGAGGCGCCGACCACGGTCGAGGCCCCGTTCGAGGACGTGACCCGCGGCGTCCTGAACGCGGTGCGCGAGGTCGAGGAGGCGGTCGGCCGGGACCTGATCGAGGACGATCGCATCCTCTCTCCGGGGCGCCAGGATGCCGGCGTGGATCTCTACGCCTCGACCTCGAGCGCGGGCGGCGGGCTCCAGATGATGGTCTCGGGCCTCGTGCTCCAGATGACGGGGGAGAGCGCGCAACGCGCCGCGCTGGGCGCGGGCGCGATCGTGATGGACGTGATCGCGCTGAACGACGGGCGCCGGACGCACGAGAAGGTGCAGCTGCTGCGCCGGCTCCGCCCCGACATGATCCTGCTCTCGGGCGGCACGGACGGTGGCGACGTGCGCCGGGTGACCGAGATGGCGGAGATCCTCGCGGCGGCCGATCCGCGCGCCCGCCTCGGCACGGGCTACCAGCTTCCCGTGATCTACGCCGGCAACCGCGACGCGGCCGACGTGGTGCGCGGCCTGCTCGAGCCGCACACCACCGTGCGCGCCGTGGCCAACCTGCGCCCTTCCCTCGAGCGCGAGAACCTGAGCCCGGCCCGGGACGCGATCCGCGAGCTGTTCATGGAGCACGTGATGGCGCACGCGCCGGGCTACCGCAAGCTCATGTCGTGGTCGCCGGTGCCCATTATGCCCACGCCGGGCGCGATGGGCCTCATCATCGACAAGGTGGCGCGGCGTGATCGCATCGCCGTGCTCGGGGTGGACATCGGCGGCGCCACCACCGACGTGTTCTCGGTGTTCCGCGCCATGGAGCCCGAGCCGGTGTTCCATCGCACGGTCTCGGCCAATCTCGGCATGAGCTACTCGATCGCCAACGTGATGGCCGAGGCGGGACTCGAGAACATCCTGCGCTGGGTGCCGTTCGCGGTCGAGGAGGGCGCGCTCCGGAACCGGATCCGGAACAAGATGATCCGCCCGACCACGATCCCGCAGCGCCTCGAGGATCTGATCGTCGAGCAGGCGATCGCCCGCGAAGCCCTGCGGCTCGCCTTCGAGCAGCATCGCGCGCTGGCCGTCGGGCTCAAGGGCGTCCAGCGCGAGCGCACGATCTCGGAGGCCCTGAGTCCGACGGACGGGCACGGCTCCGTAGTGGATCTGCTCGAGCTCGGGCTGATCGTCGGCTCGGGCGGCGTGCTGTCGCACGCGCCGCGCCGCGTGCAGGCCGCGCTCATGATGGTGGACGCCTTCCTGCCCGAAGGTCTCACGCTGCTCGCGGTGGACAGCATCTTCATGGCCCCGCAGCTCGGCGTGCTCTGGACCGTGCACGAGCGGGCGGCCTCCGAGGTCTTCGACCGCGACTGCCTCGTGCGGCTCGGCGCGGTGCTGGCCCCGATCGGCACGGGCCGCATCGGCCATCCCTGTCTCACGGTCGAGGTGAGCGGGCCGGACATGGCGCCGGTGACGCGCCGCGTCGCCTTCGGCGACGTGGTCCTGCTGCCGCTGCCTCCTGCGAGCGCCGTGGGGCGGGTGAGCGCGGTTCCGGAGCGCGGGTTCGATCTCGGCGCGGGACGCGGCCGTCCGGTGAGCGCCCGCATCCCGGGCGGATGCGTGGGCCTGATCGTGGACGCGCGCGGCCGCCGTCCGTTCGAGCTCCCGTCCCAGGCCGCGGCCCGCATCGAGCGCCTGCGCGCGTGGCACCACGCGCTCGGCGCGTACCCGGAGAGGACCTGACCGTGCAGCAGGCGTACTCGCCGGGATTGCGCGTGACCACTCGGGCGCTGGTGCGCCGGGAGCGCCGTCTCCCGCTCCGCGGGAGCGTGCTCGCGCGGGTCGGGGACGCGGTGCGCCCCCCGGACGTGATCGCGCGCACGGAGCTGCCCGGGAACCTGCAGACGATCAACGTGGCGCTTCGCCTCGGCGTCGAGCCGGCCCGCGTGGCGCAGATGCTGGTCAAGCCGCTGGGGGCCGACGTGCGGGCGGGCGAGGTGGTCGCCGAGGCGCGCGGTCTGCTCGGGCTGGGCCGCAGGAGGGTCGCGGCCCCGGCGGGCGGCTATCTCGAGAGCGTCTCGCCGATCAGCGGACAGATCACGCTCCGCGAGCCACCGTTGCCGGTCGAGGTGCAGGCCTACGTGCAGGGGACCGTGGTCGAGATCCTGCCCGACGAGGGCGTGGTGATCGAATCGCGGGGCGCGCTGCTGCAAGGCATCTTCGGCGTGGGCGGCGAGACCTGGGGCCAGCTCGCGGTCCCGGTGTCGTCGCCCGACGCCGAGCTGAGCCCCGCCGCGCTCCGCGCCGAGCACCGGGGCTGCGTCGTGGTGTGCGGCGCGCGCCTCTCGTACGAAGCGGTGGCGCGCGCCCGTGAGCTCGGAGTGACGGCGATGATCGCCGGAGGGCTCGACGATCTGGACCTGCGGCGGCTGCTGGGCCGCGAGCTCGGCGTCGCCATCACCGGCGCGGAGGAGGTCGGGATCACGATCGTTCTGACCGAGGGTTTCGGGCGCATGCGGATGGCGGATCGGGCCTGGGAGCTGTTGCGCGCGCGGGCCGGGCGGCTGGTGTCCGTGAGCGGCGCGACGCAGATCCGCGCGGGCGTGCTGCGGCCCGAGGTGCTGATCCCGGAGACGGACGGCGCGGGGACCGAGACCGAGGAGCGCTTCGGCGCCACCCTCGCCGTGGGCTCGCTCGTGCGCGCGATCCGCGAGCCCTACTTCGGACGGATCGGGCGCGTGGTCGAGCTGCCGTCCGAGCTGAGCCGGCTCGAGACCGAGGCGATGGTGAAGGTGCTGACGCTGGTGTTCGCCGACGACGGGACGCGCGTCCGCATCCCGCGCGCGAACGTGGAGATCATCGGAGGGTGAGCGCGGTGCGGGCCAGGGGCATTGACAGCGACAGGTCGGACATCCTACGTTCGAGATTCCTTTCGACCACCGCTCGGGGCGCGAGCCAGACAGGACGTCGCAACCGGACCAGGGAGGTCGCCGTGACTCGAGGGAGCGCTTGCTGAGCTGGCGCGCAGCGCTGGTTCTCGCGATCCTCGCGCCCGCCGCGGGGGGCGCGCCCACGGCGGCCCGCGCGCAGGGCCAGGCGATCATCGTCCCTCCGCCCGTGATCCAGCCGTCACGGCCCGCCGCGCCCCGGCCGCCGGCTCCCGCCGGAGCCGTTCCCTCTCCGCGGCCCGCGCGCGGGCTCACCTGGAAGGACGTGCCGGACGACGCCGGTCGCGCGATCGATCTGCAGTGGGTGCTCTCGCCGGACGACACGCTCCAGCGGGCGCTGGTCCAGGGCTACGACGTGATGCGCTCCGAGAATCCGGGCGGGCCGTGGACGCTGGTGGATTCGGTGGCGGCCGGCGTCGACGCGTATCGCGACCAGTCCACCTCGCTGCGGAGGAACGTCGCCTATTTCTACCGCATCGATGCGTACGGCCCCGGGGGCGTGACCCCGCAGGGCAGCGTCACGGGTCCGGCGATCGCGGTTTCGCAGTGGTTCAACCACACGCGCTGGAGCGCGCTCGCGCTCACCATGCTCTTCTTCGCCTTCGTGCTGTTCTTCATCCAGAGCGCGCAGGGCGAGGGGAGGAAGCCGTTCGTGCGCCGCATCCCCGGGATCGACGCGATCGAGGAGGCGATCGGGCGGGCCACCGAGATGGGCCGCCCGGTCCTCTACGTGCCCGGCGTGCAGGACATCGACGAGATGCAGACCGTGCAGTCGCTGATCGTGCTCGAGAGCGTCGCCCGGACCACCGCGCGCTACCAGACGCCGATCAAGGTGCCCGTCACCTATCCCATCCCGTTCACCATCGCGCAGGAGATGGTGAAGGGCGGGTACCTGCAGGCCGGACGCCCGGAGCAGTACGACCCCGACTCGGTGCAGTTCGTCTCGCCGGAACAGTTCGCCTACGTGGCGGCGGTCACCGGGATCATGCTGCGGGACCGGCCCGCGGCCCACATCTTCCTCGGCGCGTTCTTCGCCGAGTCGCTGCTGCTCGCGGAGACCGGGTTCGCGACGGGAGCGATCCAGGTGGCGGGCACCGCGAACGCGAACCAGCTCCCGTTCTTCGTGGTGGCCTGCGACTACACGCTGATCGGCGAGGAGCTGTTCGCGGCGAGCGCCTACCTCTCGGGCGAGCCGAAGCTCGTGGGGAGCCTGAAGGGCGCGGACCTCATGAAGCTGGTGATCGTGGCGCTCGTGGTGGCGGGCTGCCTGCTCGAGAGCTTCGGCCATCACGGGCTCACCCAGTGGCTGGCGACGCAGTAGGAGGACCGGCGTGAAGCGCGAGCTGCCCCTGTTCGTCACCGCGGTGGTCGGCCTCTTCATGATCCTGTCGTTCTTCGTGCCCCACCAGCTGGTGAGCGTGCCCGCCGACTTCCTCCAGCAGAGCGCCGTGATCGTGGTCGCGTTCGGCATCGTGCTCGGGGGCGCGAACCTGCTCCGGGTCAACCTCGAGGCGGTGGTGAAGCGCCAGCCGGACTGGCCGTACCGCCTCGTGCTGATCGCGGGCCTGCTCGCGACCGTGGTGATCGGGCTGATCGAGGGGCGCGACTTCCAGGCTCTGGGCACGCGCTCGACCTGGATCTACGACCAGATCTACGCGCCGATGAGCAGCGCCATGTTCGCGTTGCTCGCCTTCTTCATCGCCTCCGCCGCGTTCCGCGCCTTCCGCGTGCGGACCGTGGAGGCCGGCCTGCTCGCGCTCGCCGCCTTCCTCGTCATGCTCGGGCGCGTGCCGATCGGGAACGCGATCACCGGCTGGCTGCCGTCCGGGCTGCGGCTCGGCGCGGTCTCGGAGTGGATCCTGCGCGTGCCGCAGAACGCGGCGAACCGAGCGATCCTGATCGGCGCTGCGCTCGGCGTGATGGCGACCGGGCTGCGCGTCATCCTCGGAATCGAGCGCAGCTATCTGAGCGGGGAGGAGTAGCCGATGAGCGCGCTCGACCGCCTCGCCCGGCTGGACCGGCGCTGGATCTTCCTCGTCACCGGCCTGCTCGTGCTGATCCCCCTGCTCTGGCCCCTGAACCTGCCGCTCACGCCCGCCCCTCCGGTCCGCGCCTACCACGACGCGATCGCCTCGGTGCCTCCCGGCTCGCACGTGCTCGTGTCCGCCGACTTCGATCCGGCTGCGCGGCCAGAGCTGGAGCCGATGCTGCGCACCACGCTGCGCCAGCTCCTGCAGCGGCGCTGCAAGGTGGTCGTGGTCGTCCTCTACCAGGGCGGACCGCTGCTCGTGGACCAGATCGTGCGCGACGTCGCCGCCGCCCAGGGCGCGGTCTACGGGCGCGACCTCGTGAACCTCGGCTTCAAGGCGGGCAACGAGGCAGTGATGGTGCTCATGGGACAGAGCATCCCGAACACCTTCCCGCGGGATCAGAGCGGCGCGGACGTGCGCACGCTGCCCGTGATGCGGGACGTGCGCAACTACTCGAGCTTCCGGCTGCTGGTGAGCATCGCGACCGGCTATCCGGGGACCAAGGAGTACGTCCAGCAGGTGCAGGGCCGCTTCCACATCCCGATCGTGGCCGGCGTCACCGCCGTCACCGCGCCGACCATGTACCCGTACCTCCAGAGCGGGCAGCTCCGCGGCCTGCTGGGCGGCATGGCGGGCGCGGCCGAGTACGAGCGCCTCATGAACGAGCGCGGCGCCGCCTCGCGCGGCATGGACGCGCAGTCGCTCGCCCACGTGTTCGTCGCGCTCTGCATCGTGCTCGGCAACCTCGCCCAGCGGGCCCGCGCGCGACGCGAGGAGGGATGAGCGTGTACCTGAGCCACGACCCGGGCGTCTGGATCGCCGCCGCGCTGACCCTCTTCATCTTCAGCTTCCTCTACAAGGACAATCCGCTCTACAAGTTCGCCGAGCACCTGTTCGTCGGCGTGTCGGCGGGCTACTACCTCGTGCTCAGCTTCTGGAGCGTGCTGGTCGCGAACCTCTGGGATCCGCTCACCTCCGCGCTCGGAGGCGCGCACGGCTCGCCGCTGGCCGCCCGCCTCGGGGACTACCGGGCGTTCCTCCTGATCCCGGCCCTGCTCGGGCTGCTGCTGTTCTCGCGCTTCCTGCCGCGGCTCGCCTGGCTCTCGCGCTGGTCGCTGGCGGTGATCATCGGCGTCTATGCCGGGCTCAAGACCACCGGCTTCGCCCAGGGCGACTTCGTGGCGCAGGTTCAGGGCAGCATCCAGCCGCTGTGGACCGCGAGCTGGGCGACCACGGTGAGCGCGTGGATCTTCACCGTGGGCCTGCTCACGACGCTCGTCTTTTTCTACTTCAGTCGCGAGCACAAGGGTGCCCTCGGCGTGGCCTCGCGCGCCGGCATGTACTTCCTCATGGTCTCCTTCGGCGCCGGGTACGGATACACGGTGATGTCGCGCATCTCGCTCCTCATCGGGCGGCTGCAGTTCCTGCTCCACACCTGGCTCGGCGTGCGCTGACCCGGCATGATCCTGTGGTGCGACGGCGCGCACGACGCCGCGGAGAACATGCGCCGCGACGTCGCGCTGCTGGCTGCGGCCGAGCGCGGCGCCGAGCCGGTGCTGAGGCTCTTCCGCTTCGCGCCTCCGGGCATCACGCTCGGCCGCGCCCAGAGGCCGGAGCGCGAGCTGGATCTCGAGCGCTGCCGGGCGGCAGGAGTCTCGTGGGCGGTGCGGCCGACCGGCGGGCGCGCGATCTACCACGACGAGGAATGGACGTACTCGCTGGCCGCGCCCCTCGGGGATCCCGACTGGGGCGGCGGCCTCGCCGAGGCCTACGATCGGGCCGCCCGTTTGCTCGAGGCCTCGCTCGCCCGGCTCGGCCTGCCGGTGGCCGTCGCCGGGGGCGGCGCGCGCGGCGGGCTCGGACCGCTCGGCCGCGGCACGGCCGCACCGCCCTGCTTCGCCTCGACCGCTCGGCACGAGATCGTGCTCGGCGGCCGCAAGCTCGTAGGCAGCGCGCAGCGGCGCACGGCCCGCGCGCTGCTCCAACAGGGTAGCGTGCTCCTCGGCCCCTCGCATCTCAGGCTCGCGGATTTCCTGGCGGTCCCCGGGCCGGAGCGCGCGACGATCCGGAGCGCGCTCGAGCGGGCCTCGGCGCACGCGGGCGCGTGGCTCGAGGCCTCCGCGCCCCTGACGCGCTGGGCCGACGCGCTCGCGGCCCCACTCGATCCCTCCGCGAGGCTCGACGGTGAGGCGGGGCGCTTTCTGCTGGACGAGACGCGCGGGGGTTGACCCCCGGGGGTCGGCGTCTATACTGGATTCTGCGCGTTTCTCGTGACTTGGAGGGATGGATCATCCACCGTCCGACCGCCCTTCCCCTCGTGATCGCCGCCGGGCTCCTCCTTGGCGCGGCGGCGCCGTCGGCTCCGCCCCGCGGGGCCGCGCGCCCGGCTCCGCGCCGGCCCGCGCCGGCCTTCGAGCCGCTCGTCACGCCCATGGACGAGATCGGTGTGCGCGGCGGCCGGTTCGTCTACGCCGTCATGAACGACGCGAAGACGTTCAATCCGATCATGTCGAACGAGACCAGCTCGAGCGACGTGAACGGACGTCTCTATGCCTCGCTCACCGACTACGACAACGCGCGGCAGGAGTCCGCTCCGCGGCTCGCGAAGTCCTGGGAGGTGAGCCGCGACGGATGGACCTGGACCTGGCACCTGCGGCGCGGCGCCCGCTTCTCCGACGGCCATCCGCTCACGGCCGAGGACGTGCTCTTCAGCTTCGCGGTCGCGTACGACTCGACGCTGCACCAGTCGATCTACGACCAGCTCACCTTCGACGGGAAGAAGGTCGAGATCTCCGCGCCCGATTCGTACACCGTGGTGACGAGGCTCCCCCGGCCGCTCGCCCGCGAGCTGGTGGTGCCCAAGCTGAGCGCGCTGCGCATCCTGCCGAAGCACGTGCTCGAGCCGCTCTGGCGCGCGGGGCGCTTCGCTTCGGCCTACGGCGTGGGCACGCCGCCCGAGAGCCTGGTGACGAGCGGTGCCTGGCGTCTCGAGCGCTTCGCGCCACACGAGATGACGGTGCTCGGGCGCAATCCCTGGTGGTTCGGAGTGGACGCGCGGGGGCAGCGCCTGCCGTATCTCGACCAGCTCGTGTACCTCGTGGTGCCGGACGACAACGCGGCCGTCCTCCGCTTCGAGAACGGCGAGGTCGACGCGCTCAGCGACGTGAAGCCGGAGGACTACGCGACCTTCGCGCGCGGAGAGACCCGGGGCGCGTACACGCTCCGCGACCTCGGGGCGGCGCTCACCAGCAACTTCTTCTGGTTCGATCTCAACCGCGAGCGGAAGGGCGGCGGGAAGCGGGAGGTCGGGGAGCCGTGCGCGGGAGCGGTGAAGTACGCGTGGTTCGCGAACCGGGACTTCCGCCGGGCGGTCTCGATGGCCATCGACCGCGACGCCATCATCCGCAGCGTGTTCTTCGGCGAGGGCGTGAAGAACTGGTCGCTGATGACGCCCGGCTACCGCCTCTTCCACGCGCCGGCCGTGAGCGGGCCGGACTACGACCCGGCCGGCGCGCGCCGGCTGCTGGCCCGGCTCGGCTTCCGCGACCGCGACGGCGATCACGTGCTCGAGGACGCGGACGGGCACCCGGTGCGCTTCACGCTCAAGACCAACTCGAGCACGGCGCGCATGCAGATGGCCAACTTCGTGCGTGATGACCTGGCGAAGGTCGGGATCGCGTGCACCGTGAGCGTGATCGACTACACGGTCATGATCAACAACATGCGCGAGGACTTCGACTACGACGCGATCCTCGCGGGGCTTACCGGCGCGGTTCCGCCCGACCCGGGCATGGCGGGCAACTTCTACCGCTCCGGCGCGATCTCGCACTTCTGGAACATCCGCCAGCCGAAGCCGGAGACCCGCGCCGAGGCCCGCCTCGATTCCCTGTTCGACGCGCTGCTCGAGCCGCGCAGCCTGGCGGAGCGCCGGAGGATCTCGGCCGAGATGGACCGGATCATCGTCGACCAGTGCTGGGTGATCTGGCTGCCCACGATGAAGGTGAAGCTGCCCGTGCGGAACCGGTTCGGGAACCTGCACCCGACCATCGTGCCGCAGCGCCTGCTCTGGAACATCGAGACCGTGTTCGTCAGGCCCACGGGCCGGAGATGATGCGGACCTACGTCCTGCGCCGGCTGCTCCAGCTCGTCCCGCTCCTGCTCGCCCTGACGGCGCTCACCTTCCTGCTGCTGCGGCTCGCGCCGGGGGACTACCTCAGCTCCGTCGCCTCGAACCCGGACGTCTCGGACGCGACGCTCGACGCGATGCGGCACCGGTTCGGCCTCGACCGCTCCTGGCTCGTGCAGCTCGGGTTGTACCTGAGGAACGTCCTCTTCCATTTGGATTTCGGCGAATCGTTCTCCCTGCACCGGCCGGTGTTCGCGGTGCTGCGCGGCGCGCTGCTCAACACGCTGCTGCTCGCGCTCGCGGGCGCGCTCGTGACCTGGGGCCTGGCGATCCCGCTCGGCGCCTGGGCCGCGGCGCGGCACGACACCCCGGTGGACCGCGCGCTCTCGTTCGTGGCGTTCCTCGGCCTCTCGGTCCCCGAGGTGCTGTCGGGGCTGCTGCTGCTCATGCTCGCCGCGCGCACCGGGTGGTTCCCGGCGGGGGGGATGCGCTCGATCGACTGGGACCTGCTCGGCCCGGGCGCGAAGGCGCTCGACCTGCTGCGCCATCTCGTGTTGCCGGCGCTGGTGGTGGGGCTCGTGCCGCTGGCGAGCCGCATGCGGCAGATGCGGGCGAGCCTGCTCGACGTGCTGGGCCAGGAGTACGTGACCACCGCCCGCGCCATGGGGCTTCCCGAGCGCAGCGTGATCCTCAGGCACGGCATGCGGAACGCGCTGAACCCGCTCATCACCCTGTTCGGCTACACGCTGGGCTCGCTGCTCTCGGGCTCGCTCGTCGCCGAGGTCATCTTCGCCTGGCCCGGACTGGGCCGCGTCACGTACGAGGCGCTGCTCTCGCGCGACCTGTACCTGGTGGTGGGCTCGGTGCTGATGGCGGCCGTGGTGCTCGTGCTCGGCAACCTCGTGGCGGACCTGCTGCTGGCCGCCGCGGACCCGAGGATCCGCGATGGCTGATCTGCGCCCGCTCTCGCCGGGACGCATCGTCTGGCGCCGCTTCCGCCGCAACCGGGTCGCGCTCGCGAGCGCGGCCCTGCTCGCGGCGTTCTACGCGCTCGCCGTGCTGGCGCCCTTCGTCGCGCCGTATCCGCCGGACGAGCTCGACCGCAGCCGCTTCTACCATCCGCCGCAGTCGCTGCACTGGCGCGACGTGCAGGGACGCTTCCACCTGCGCCCCTACGTGCGCCCGACCGAGCCCGGGTCCGAGCCGCTGCGTTATCGCGAGGACCCGCGGCGCGCGCTGCCGCTGCGCTTCTTCGTGCACGGCGCGCCCTATCGCGTGCCGGGGCTCGGCCGCCTCGACCTCCACCTCTTCGGCGTCGATCCGCCCGCGCGCGTGAACCTGCTGGGCACGGACGCCGCGGGGCGCGACGAGCTGTCCCGGCTGCTCTCCGGCGCGCAGGTCTCACTCACCGTGGGGCTGGTGGGCATCGCGATCTCCTTCGCGCTCGGGCTGCTCCTCGGCGGCCTGTCGGGGTACATGGGCGGCTGGATCGACGCGCTCGTCATGCGGCTCGCCGAGCTCCTGCTCAGCGTGCCGGGGTTGTTCCTGCTGATCGCGCTCCGCGCGGTGTTCCCCGCGGAGATGCCCAGCCGGCAGGTCTATCTCGCGATCGTCGCCATCCTCGGGCTGATCGGCTGGGCGGGCCTCGCCCGGGTCGTGCGCGGCATGGCGCTCGCGCTGCGGCGGACGGACTACGTGATCGCCGCCGAGGCGCTCGGCATGAGCCGGCTGCGCATCATCGTGCGCCACGTGCTCCCGAATACGATCTCCTTCGTGATCGTGGCCGCCACCGTGTCCGTGCCGGCCTACATCCTGGGCGAGGTGTTCCTCTCGTTCCTCGGCGTCGGAGTGCAGGAGCCCGCCGCCTCGTGGGGCAACATGCTCCAGCAGGCGCGCAGCCTGCGCGTGCTCACCGATTTCCCCTGGCTGCTCGCCGCGCCGGGGGTGGCGCTCTTCCTCACCGTGATGAGCTTCAACTTCCTCGGCGACGGACTGCGCGACGCGCTCGATCCCCGCCAGCTCGCCCGGGGGCGCGCGCGATGAGCGAGCCCCTGCTGGCGGTCGAGGATCTCCGCACGCACTTCGTGACGGACGAGGGCGTCGTGAGGGCCGTGGACGGCGTCTCGTTCGAGGTGCGCTCCGGCGAGACGCTGGCGCTGGTGGGCGAGTCCGGCAGCGGCAAGACCGTGACGGCGCTCTCGATCCTGCGCCTCGTGCCCGAGCCGCCGGCGCGGGTGAGCGGACGGCTGCTCTTTCGCGGGCGCGATCTACGCGCGCTCGCGCCCGAGGAGCTGCGCCGCGTGCGCGGCGGCGGGATCGCGATGGTGTTCCAGGAGCCGGCGACCTCGCTCGATCCGGTTTTCCCCTGCGGCGACCAGATCGCGGAGGTGGTGCGCGCGCACGAGCGCGCGAGCCGCCGCGAGGCCCGGGCGCGCGCGATCGAGATGCTCCGGCTCGCCGGCATCCCGGATGCGGAGCGCCGCGCGCGCGAGTACCCGCACCAGCTCTCGGGCGGCCTGCGCCAGCGCGTGATGATCGCGATGGCGCTCGTCTGCCGGCCCTCGCTGCTGATCGCGGACGAGCCCACGACCGCGCTCGACGTGACCATCCAGGCGCAGATCCTCGAGCGTCTCGACCGGCTGCGCGCGGAGCTCGGGATGGCGGTGCTCCTCATCACGCACGATCTCGGGGTGGTGGCCGGCGCGGCGGACCGGGTGGCCGTGATGTACGCGGGACGCATCGTCGAATGGGGCAGCGTGGATGCCATCTTCCATCGTCCGCGCCATCCGTACACGGCCGGATTGCTCGCCTCGCTGCCGCGCCTCGAGGGCCGCGGCGCTCCGCTGCGCGTGATCCCGGGGCAGGTGCCCGACGCGGCGCGTCCGCCCGCGGGCTGCCGCTTCCACCCGCGCTGCCCCGCGGCGCTCGAGGCCTGCCGCACGCAGGAGCCGCCGCGCGCGGCGCTCGAGGCCGGGGGCGAGGCCTTCTGCTGGCGGAGCGGCGAGATCGCGGCCGGCACGCTCGATCCCGTGAGCGGGGAGGAGAAGGTCCGTGGCTGAGGCGCTGCTCGAGGTGCGCGATCTC
This sequence comes from Terriglobales bacterium, assembly GCA_035542955.1. Lineage (GTDB taxonomy): Bacteria > Eisenbacteria > RBG-16-71-46 > RBG-16-71-46 > RBG-16-71-46 > JANXPZ01. Next base: position 443 of record DATKKO010000226.1, on the reverse strand, counting down.
GTCAAGCACTTTCCGGTGCGGGGCGGGATCCTGGGGCGCGCGGGGGGCCACGTGCACGCGGTCGACGGCGTCTCGCTCGACATCGGTCCCGGCGAGGTGCTCGGCCTGGTCGGCGAGAGCGGCTGCGGCAAGACCACGCTCGGCCGGTGCGTGCTGCGCCTGCTCGAGCCCACCTCGGGCACGATCCGCTTCGGCGGGAGGGACATCACGCGCCTCTCCCGACGCGAGCTGCGTCCGTTGCGCCGCGAGATGCAGGTCGTCTTCCAGGATCCGTACGCGAGCCTGAATCCGCGGCTCACGATCGGCAGCGCGCTCGCCGAGGCCCTGGCCGTCCACGGTCTGGGGAGAGGGGCCCGCGCCCGGCGCCGCGTGGCGGAGCTGCTCGAGCTGGTCGGGCTCGCGCCCGAGCATGCGCGGCGCTACCCGCACGAGTTCTCCGGCGG